>OMTF01000003.1 GCA_900313925.1 uncultured Eubacteriales bacterium
GGGTGCCATCTATTTATTTACTTACTTATTAAAAACTCCGCAACAATTTTACTCTAACATCGCTGCCCCAGATCGGGGCTGCATGACGATGCAAGGAGGCTGTGTTGATGAGACAGTATGTTGTAGATGCTTTTACCGATAAGGTTTTTTCCGGCAATCCCGCAGCGGTCTGCGTTCTGGACAGGTGGCTGGAAGAGGATCTGATGTGCAAAATTGCGCTGGAAAACAATTATTCGGAAACGGCCTTCTGCGTCCGGGAGGGAGACGAAGGGCATTATCACCTTCGTTGGTTTACCCCCGGCGGGGAAGTAAATCTCTGCGGGCACGCGACGCTCGCCACTTCCTATGTCATTACGCGCTTTATCGATCCGAGTGCCAGGGAAGTCCTTTTCGATACGCTCAGCGGGCTTCTGACGGTGAAAAAGGAAGGCGACTTGCTGCTTATGGATTTCCCCTCCGCACATCTCAAGCCGATCCCCGTCACCGATGCAATGACGGAAGCACTGGGCGTGCGTCCGGTAGAAGCTTATATCGATGACGATATGGTTTGTGTTCTGGAAAATGAAGAACAGGTACGAAGCTGCGTAGCCAATCAGGAGCTGGTCCGCGGTCTGGATGGCCTTCTCGTCCACATCACGGCACGCGGAAAAGATCAGGACTGCATAACACGTTCCTTTGCCCCCAAATGCAACGTCGCCGAAGATCCGGTCTGCGGTCGCGGCCACTGCCATGTCATTCCGTTTTGGGCGGATAAACTTTGCAAGACCGAGCTTGTCGCCTATCAGGCGTCCTCCCGCGGAGGCACTCTATACTGCCGCTATGCGGGTGACCGTATCTCCCTGGGCGGTTATGCAGCCCTGTTCTCCACCGATGAAATTCTTGTGGATCAAGGATTTTGATGCTATGGCGAAACAGTGAGAGAGTTGTCTCCTAATATTCTCTTGCTCGGAAAAGACTCCCGGAAACGGGAGTCTTTTTCTCTGCGGGGTTCCGCAGGAGGGCCTTGCGCTATTGCTCGGGAAGTTTCTTTATCCCGATCTGCACAATCAGCAGGGTAATGCCGCATCCGAAAAGGGATAGCGTCAGAATGTACTCCAAAGTTGCGCTGCGGTGCAGCGCCATCACGATCGCAATGCTGAGCAGGAAATTGAGGATTCCGCTGATCGCAGCGCCGACCGTCCCTTCGATCGCAAAGCTGCGGATCCTCCGGTATAGAGCCGTTTCGATAGCTCCCGCGAAAAGCCGGTCCGCCGCAAGGAAAATCGAAAGGACCAGATAGGCATCCTCCGCCGTCATGACAAGCAGCATCAGGCCGGAAAAAAATTTCAGGAAACTGGATACAATCTCCCCCTGCAGGTGAAAATACGGCGGGGTCCAGATATATAGGAGAATTTCACCGACACCCGCCGCCGTCAGGAGGACGCCCGCTGCGATTTTGACGGCAGGCTGCTCCAGCCCTGCACAGGACAAGATCAGAATTGCGGCAAGAATATGGAGAATTCCCGCCGTGCTGCATGCAGTCCGAAATCGCGCTGCCTGCTCGTTCCAATACGCAAGAATATTTTTCGGAATGCTCTGCTTTTTTTCTTCGTTTGGCATAGTGCTGCACCTTCCGCAAATTGAATTTCCTCTTCTGCGGCATCTCGCTTCCTGGAAAAATTTTATCACAATCAGCAGCTGAGGGAAATGCGTTCCGGTACACTGGATAGCAACCAGGCGCACCGCATAAAAGCCTCTGCCGGTTTTCGGCAGAGGCTCGTGCGTATATTCCTTCTATTCGGATTGTGTTTTCGCCGATTCTCACTCGGCCTTCAGGTCTTTTGCATTGATCCCGTTAAGGACCAGCATGATTCCGCCCGCAAGCAGGTAGATTGCAAGCAGAATGCCGATTGCGACGGACATCTGCGGCAGGATCGCCAGCACAATGGCAAAGACAACATTGATGATTCCGCTGGCAAGAAGCCATCCGGCTCCTTCCGCTCCGAAGAAGCGGGCCCGCCGATAGACGGCGATTTCTTCAATTCCTACGACCAGCATTTCAATGGAGAAGATAAAAGCGAACGTAACGAACATGGCTTCTTTCGAAGAAGTGAGCAGAAGAATGCCCAGCAGAATATTCAGGATGCCGGAAACGATTCCCCCGCCCATGCGGAAATAAATAGGCATTTTTGTATACAGAACAATCTCATAGACGCCGGCGCAGATCATCGCTATGGAAGCAATAATTTCAATCACAAGCAGGGAATCTACCGGGTACACAATGCAAAGAACACCCAGAATAATCAGGATAATTCCGACGATTATGCTCCGTGTACGGAATTTTTTCACATTGTCGTTCCAGAACGACCGAAATTGCTCGCGGTAGTCCTGATCGTTATCATAGAAATTCATAAAGCTCCTCCTAACATATTGACTTTGCGTTTATTATAGCAATCCTTCTGGATTTTTCCTCTTGCAGGCGGCAAAAATAGCCGAATATCTTACAATTCGGCATTTTTGTAACGCATTTCGGCCCTTTTCCTCTTATTCGGCCAGTTTCAGAACCGCGATCTGCTTCGGCATATCTGCCTTTACTTCCAGGGTATCCGTCGGGTAGTAGACAATCTCACGGCTTCCGGCAAATTCATCAAACATATCCTGCAGTGTAGAATAGCGCCGGTTGTTGTGGCCGGGGAAATGGTAGTGCATCGGAATAATCACTCTCGGATCGAGGTCCCGCAGCATTGCGACCGTATCATAGCAGGAAAGAGCCCGGAGACTTCCGCAGTGAGACATGATTACGTCCGCATTGCGCAGACGGTCATCGTCCTGCTGTATGCCCACATCACCCATATGGATGAGCTTCCGTCCGCCTGCCGTCAGAATGTGGATTAGGTTTTCCCCGCGCATCCGTCCGTTCAGCGTATCGTGGTGCGTCTGAATCGTTTCAATCTGAAACGGGCATTCCCGGCTCGTTCCGGAAAGCTGTACCGCCTCCACGTTGTTGTGTCCCAGGTGCTGATGACTCACCAGCACTTTGTCGGCGCTGGTTTTCATAGGCGAAAATCCGCTCATTTCCTCATGATAGGGATCGATGACGATCGAATATCCGTCGTACGTAATCTTGAAGCATGCCTGCCCCAGCCATTGAATTGTCATGATCCATTGCCCTCCGCTGTCATACAATATCATTTTCTCTGTCGGCGCGCCCCGAGCCGCGCAAGGCCGAAGCCTCCCCCGGCTACGCCCAGTCCACGTCCCGCAGGCGGTCCTTCAAATTCATGGTATACAGGAAATATCCGAAATGGTCAAATACGGGAAGGCACTGATCCAGTGCCTGCGCATAGCAGTGATCCTTCGGGATATCCGGAACGGAAAGCTGGTTCCAGGCAAGTTCCAGGCAGTCTCCGATGCGCGGGTCTTCCGGATCGCTTCGCCCGTAGACAATGGCCATATTGCAATAGGTCACTGCGGATTCGCACTCCGGGAACGCGCTTTTCCGTAAAATCTGAATCGCCCGGCGGAAATATTCCTCCGCTTTCTCCTTCTGTCCCAGGCTTGCCGCTGTAACGGCGAGGTTGTTGTAGATCTGGGCTACGCGTTCATCCGGCTCTTCCAGGTTTTCGGTGCAGATCGCCAGTGCGCGCTGAAAATATTGCATTGCCTGTTCGGACTTTCCGTAAACGTCCAGGGCTGCACCGATCCGCATAAGATACGGGGCTCCCTGTACGGTGTTCTCCAGTCCGTTCTGCCGCAGCAGTTCCTGGCACCGGCAGACCGCCGCCAGTGCCGCATCCTTATCCTTCATATGCCGCAGAAGGCAAAGCAGTTCCGAACAAAGAACCAGCTCACTTCCCCAGTCGCGCTTTCCGCGAGCACAGCGCTGCCACATCTGCAGATAGTGCCGTGCATCTTCACATCGTGTCTTTGCCAGCAGGGCATTCAGGCGCCGCAGGATCTCCCGGATGGGCAAGGCGGAGTGCTGTATAAGCTCCTCTTCCTCCGGCTGCTCGCCGCTCGCCGGATGGGAGTAGATATATTCGATATTTCCGCTGCTATTTTTTCTGTTCAAGGTCTCACCATCGATTGTATTCCCCCGGAAATCCGGGGCCGCTGTTCCAATTTCGGCACCATCTTAGCAGATCGCGGCGCCTTTGTTTGTAGCAACTGCAACATGGCGGGATCCGCGCCGGGCGTCCGCCGCCGCCATCCGTGGGAAAGCTTGCATAATTGCACCGCATTGATATAATTACAGCTGATTACAGCGGGTCGCAATTCTATCGGAAATCGAGGATGAACAGCAAGTGACGAAGTTGAATATCGTAGTCGCCGGTGCCGGAAAGGTCGGCTACACCGTAGCGGAGCAGCTGGAAGCTGAAGGGCACGACGTTACGCTTATCGACACGAATGAAGATAAGCTCAGCCGCGCCTCCGACGCAATGGACGTGCAGACCATCGCCGGAAACTGTGCCAGCATCCACATGCTGGAGGAAGCCGGCGTTGAGCGCTGCGACGTCTACATCGCAGCCTCCGGCGTGGATGAAGTCAATATTGTTTCCTGCCTTGCCGCCCAGAAGCTGGGTGCAAAGCACACGATCGGGCGCATACGCAATCCGATCTATTACTTTGATGAGCGCGATGCAGACTTTCTGCAGCAGCAGGTGGAAATTTCCATCAACCCGGATTTTGAAGCGGCGGATGAAATCTTCCGCGTTCTGCAGTTTCCTACGGCGGAGCGGGTGGATACTTTCGCGCAAAGCCATCTGGATATGGTCACCTACCATGTTCCGAAGAGCAGTACGCTTGTAAATCTTCCGCTGAACCGCCTGCGGCTTAGGATGAATGAAGACATTCTTATCTGCGCTGTACAAAACGGGGAGGAAGTCGTGATCCCGAACGGAAGCTACACCATTCGGGCGGACGATCGCATTACCGTTCTCGGAACCCAGCCGGATCTCAAGAACTTCTTTACGCAGGTCGGCGCTTTCCAGCATCCGGTGCGGTACGTTCTGATTATGGGCGGGAGCCGCATCGCCGTCTACCTTGCAAAGAAGCTTCTTCTGGCAGGGATCCACGTAACCCTGATTGAATGCAACAGCACCCGCGCGAATGAGCTGAGCGAAGCGCTTCGCGGCTGCGATATCATCCTTGGGGACGGAACCCGCCGGGATATTCTGAGCGAAGCGAATTTCGAGGACCAGGACGCCTTTGTCGCCCTAACGAACTACGATGAAAACAACATCCTGACTTCGCTGTTCGTATCTTCCCAGACCGGCATGAAGGTAATCTCCAAAGTCAGCGAAAATCATTTCCTTGACCTCCTGGGAGATATTAATCTGGACAGCGTCATCTGTCCGAAGGAACTGGCCGGCCAGCAGATTACCGCTTATATCCGTGCACTGCAGAATTCCCTGGAAAGCAGCAGCGTGGAAACCATGTACCGTCTGGCGGACGGGCAGGTAGAGGCGCTGGAGTTTGCCGTGCGCAAGGGCGCCGCCGTTACCCGCGGGCCGCTTTCCGAGCTGAATATCAAGCCGGGGATCCTGGTCGCTTTCCTGATTCGCAATAACCGAAGCTTTATCGCTACCGGCCACTCCGTCATTCAGGACGGCGATCGGGCCATCGTCATCACTACGCGCAAAGGCCTCAACGACATCGATGAGATTCTCGATTCGCACGTTCCTGCGCCCTGAGCGCTCCGGTTCGAAGTTCCTGAAGCGTTCCGGCAAGAAAGGAGACTGCGGAAGCTCCGCTCTCTGGTGCGGGTTTCCTCTGAAATGCTATGAATTATCGTATGATCCTGCAGGTCGTCGGTCGGGTTCTGCTGATTGAGGCCCTTCTGCTGATACTGCCTCTGGCGGTGGCGCTGATTTACGGTGAGCCGCTTCTGCCCCTCATCATTCCTATGCTCATCGCAGCGGTCCTGGGCTGGCTTCTGCGGTCCATTCCCGTCGTAAAAACGGATATCGGCTCAACAGAGGGCTTTACCATCGTGGGCCTCTCGTGGATTGTCATGTCCCTGGTAGGCGCCTTCCCGTTCGTGCTGTCCGGCGCAATCCCCAATTACATTGACGCGGTTTTCGAAACCGTGTCCGGTTTTACCACCACCGGTGCCAGCATTATGACGAATGTGGAGATTCTGAACAAAAGCTGCGCTTTCTGGCGGCTGTTTACCCACTGGGTCGGGGGCATGGGCGTGCTGGTCTTCATTATGGTGGTTCTCCCGATGTCCGGCGATCATTACATGTACATTATGCGTGCGGAAGTTCCCGGTCCGGTCGTCGGCAAGCTGGTTCCCCGTGCCCGGAAAACCGCAGAAATTCTGTATCTGCTCTATATCGCGCTGACGCTGCTGGAGGTTTTCTTTCTTCTTTGCGGCGGCATGAGCTTCTATGACGCGCTTGTGCATTCCTTTGCCACGGCGGGTACCGGCGGCTTTTCCATCCGCGCCGCCAGCATCGGCTACTACAACAGCACCTACATTGATATCGTAATCGGGACGTTTATGCTCCTGTTTTCCATCAACTTCAACCTATACTACCTGCTGCTGATCGGCGAAGCCCGACAGGCGGTTCGCAGCGAGGAACTGCGGGTTTTCGCCGGTATCGTGGCGTTTTCCGTACTGAGCATCGCCTGGAATATCACCCGGCTTTACGGCTCCTTTTCCGGTGCGCTGCGCTACTCCTATTTTCAGGTGGCTTCCGTCATCAGCACAACCGGCTTCTCTACGGCGGACTTCAATCAGTGGCCGCAGTATTCCCGCATTCTGCTTGTCGTGCTGATGTTCATCGGCGCCTGCGCCGGATCGACGGGCGGCGGTCTCAAGGTCTCCCGCGTGATTATCCTGCTGAAATCCATTCCCGCGGAGGTGCAGCTGCTTGTTCGGCCGCATTCTGTAAACAAAATCTGGCTGGAGGGAAAGAGTCTGAGCCGGGATACGGTAAAAAGCGTACAGATCTATTTCTACCTCTATATGCTGATTATCGCTGTGTCAGCTCTTCTGGTAAGCTTCGACAATCTGGACGGGGAAACCAGCTTTACCGGCGTCATTGCCTGCATCTCCAATATCGGTCCCGGCCTTTCTCTGGTCGGGCCGGCCGGCAATTATTCTGTCTTTTCCTCTGTGTCGAAAATCGTTCTGATCTTCGATATGCTGCTCGGCAGGCTTGAAATCTATCCGATTCTCTACCTGTTTATTCCCTATGTATGGCGCCGGGGAAAACACGCCTGAACGCCGGAATTTCCACGCTCCGCAAAATAAAGCTGCAGAGAGCCGATGCCCGATTAGGCAGGCTCTCTGCAGTTCTTTTCAGGTTCTATAATAAATGTTGGGGTAGAGCTCTGGAGAAAAAGCTCCAGAGCTCTTG
>OMTF01000042.1 GCA_900313925.1 uncultured Eubacteriales bacterium
GGGTGCCATCTATTTATTTACTTACTTATTAAAAACTCCGCAACAATTTTACTCTAACGCCGGACGCGGGAGCGTGCCCCCGCGTCCGCTTCAGGGACTTTTCAGTCCATGGAATCTTTCAGCCGTTTTCCGCCAAGAATGTGAAAATGCAGATGCGGAACCGTCTGGCCGGCATCCGGACCGCAGTTGGAAACAACCCGGTAGCCGTTTTCCAGATTTTCCTGCTTTGCCACCTTGGCCACGGTCAGCAGGCATTTCGCCGCGATGTCCGCGTTTTCCTCGTTGAGCGCCGCCACGGAATCCACGTGCTTTTTCGGCACGACCAGAATATGCGCAGGGGCCTGGGGATGAATGTCCCGGAATGCGAACGTGTCCGCATCCTCATACACCTTTGTGCTGGGGATTTCCCCTGAAATGATCTTGCAGAACAGGCAGTCTTCCATCGATATTGCTCCTTTCTCTGTCTCCGCTTATCCGATTTCCTCTTCCTTCAGCTTCCCGGCCACGAAATCATCCACGCTCGCAAGGGCGTCGTCGATCTTCAGGACCTCTGTTCCGCCGCCCATGGCGGAATCCGGACGGCCGCCGCCTTTGCCGCCGGCGACTGCCGAGACGCTCCGTACCAGATCCCCGGCCCGGATGCCCCGGGCGACGGCATTCTTGCCGCATACGGCAACGAACTGGACCTTATCGCCGTTTTTCGTAGCCAGTACGGCAACCGTATTCGGATCCCGATCCCGAAGCAGATCCCCTTCCCGGCGAAGCTCCTCCGCGCTCAGATCCGTACGGGTAATTGTAATGATTTTCAGCCCGCCCACGGTCTTGGCCGCGAACAGAACGCGCTCCGCGTCGTTGGAGAGCAGACGGTCCTTCAGCCGACCCAGATTCTGGCGCAGGCCGTGTATCTCATCGACAAGATTCCGGGACCGCTCCACCAGCTCTCCGGGTGTCGTTTTCAGCATCCGCGCAACCTCCGTCGACCGCAGCGCCTGCTTTTCTCCTTCCTGAATGCAGACCCGGCCGCAGACGGCTTCAACGCGCCGCACGCCCGAAGCAACCGAGCTTTCGGAAACAATATGGAACGGTCCGATCTTCGCCGTGTTTGCGACATGCGTGCCGCCGCAGAGTTCCTCGCTGAAGTCTCCCATGGAGACGACCCGCACCCGATCTCCGTATTTTTCTCCGAAGAGAGCCATCGCGCCTTCCTTCTGCGCCGCTTCCAGGTCCATCACCCGTGTGGTCACCGGAAGGTCCTCCAGAATCTTATCGTTTACAAGCTGCATGACCTCTGCGATTTCCTCCCGGGTCATCGGCTCAAAGTGCGTAAAGTCAAAACGCAGCCGATCCTCTTGCACCATGGAGCCCGCCTGCGTGACATGCCTGCCCAGGATCTCCCGGAGCGCGGCCTGCAGAAGGTGCGTAGCCGAGTGGGCCCGCATCAGCGCGCGGCGCCGGTCCCCGTCCACCCGGACATCCGCCTTCTCGCCGGTACGGAGTCTTCCTTCCAGCACCCGGCCGCGGTGGAGAAATTTTCCCGCTTTGTTCTTCTGCACGTCCGTGACTTCAAACGTGCCGCCGTCGGTCCGCAGAAGGCCGTGATCCGCCGTCTGTCCGCCCATTTCCGCATACATCGGCGTCCGATCCAGAACCACGCTTCCGCTTTCGCCCGGCCCCAGCTCGTAAACGCACTCCGATTCCCCGACAAGAGCCAGGATCTCGGCTTCATCCTTCTCCCGGTCATAGCCGGTAAATACAGTCGGCGTGTTGTCCAGGCCGAGGTCTACGCCGGCCCATGCCAGATCCCCCAGCGCCTTGCGGGCTTCGCGGGCCTGCTGGCGCTGCTGCACCATAAGCTCGTCAAACCGCTTCCGGTCGACCTGCATGCCGGCCTCCTGCGACATGTCCGCCGTCAGATCCAGCGGGAAGCCGTAGGTGTCGTAAAGGCGGAAGGCGTCTTCGCCGGAGAAGGTCTCTTCCCCGCGATCCTTCGTTGCCTGCAGAAGCTCCTTGAAAATCCGCTCTCCTTCGTCGATGGTGCGGGCAAAGGTGTTTTCCTCGTTTTGCACGACCCGCGTGATAAACTCCTGCCGCTCAACCAGTTCCGGATAAGCGGTCTTGTTTTCATGGATGACGGTCGCGACGACCTCATGCAGCATGGGGTCCTGTACGCCCAGCAGACGGGCATGGCGGGAGGCGCGGCGCAGCAGCCGGTGCAGCACGTAGCCCCGTCCTTCGTTGGAAGGCAGGATCCCGTCGCTGATCATCATGGTGGAAGCCCGGATATGGTCCGTAATAATGCGCAGCGATACGTCCTTTTTCGGGTCCTCATGATAGGCTGCGCCGGTCAGTTCCGAAACCCGGGACGTAATGTTCCGCACCGTATCCACGTCGAACAGGGATCCGACGTTCTGGCTTACGCAGGCAAGCCGCTCCAGGCCCATGCCGGTATCGATATTCTTCTGCGTCAGCTCCGTATAATTGCCCTTGCCGTCATTATTGAACTGGGTGAAGACGTTGTTCCAGACTTCAATATAGCGGTCGCAGTCGCACCCGACCGTGCAGGTGGGCTTCCCGCATCCGTGCTCGGGGCCGCGGTCGTAATAGATTTCGCTGCAGGGCCCGCAGGGTCCGGATCCGTGCTCCCAGAAATTGTCCTCCTTGCCGAAGCGGAAGATATTCTCCTCCGCAATGCCGATTTCGTCATGCCAGATGTTCCACGCCTCGTCGTCGTCCTGATAGACCGAGGGATAGAGGCGATCCGGCTCCAGGCCGACCCATTCGGGGCTTGTCAGAAACTCCCAGGACCAGTGAATGGCTTCCCGCTTGAAATAGTCTCCGAAGGAAAAATTCCCCAGCATTTCAAAATAGGTTCCATGGCGGTCCGTTTTTCCGATGTTTTCTATATCCGGCGTGCGAATGCATTTCTGGCAGGTGCAGACCCGGCGCCGGGGCGGCTCCTCCTCATTCGTAAACCAGGTTTTCATGGGCGTCATTCCGGCGTTTATGAGCAGAACGCTCTTATCGTGCTGCGGGACCAGCGAAAAGCTGGGCAGCCGAAGATGCCCCTTTGTCTCGAAAAACTTCAGAAACATTTCCCTGAGTTCGTTCAGTCCGTAGGATGTATGTGCCATTTCTTCCTCCTCACATGTTCTTCCCGAGTAAAAAAACTCCGTCCCTTGATTCAGGGGCGAAGTTGAATCCGCGGTACCACCCTGCTTGCGCAAAGCCTCTCCAGTGCCCGGTAACGGGGGCGTCCGCCGCCCTCCTCGGGCGAAGGCTCCGGAATGGCCCGCTCAAAGCCCCGCCGAAAGCTCGCACCCGCCGCTTTCTCTCTGTAGACGTGCTCTGCGCTTCTTTCCTTCTGCGCCAAATCCACGCACCAATTTTATCACGAACTTCGCATCTGTCAATTGCGCTGCCGCAATTTTCGCAGAATGGAAAGCGGTTCACAGGCGAAGGGAAGCTGCAGGTGCACTTCCATCATCGCCCGGGGCGCCGAGTCGATGGAATTTCCCTCCGCATCGGTCATTTCCCGTACAGACACGGGGCAGGGATCGTGATCCCGGGTCAGCAGGTTCAGGGCGTCCCCCACGGAAAATTTATTCCGCTGCGTCAGCACCGCGTGTCCGTCCGGATCGCAGGAGACGACGACGGCGCAGACATCCGCGTCCGCCGTATAGGAACTTTCGCTGTAGTGCTGTCCCGGCTGCCCGCCGTAGTAAAAGCCGGTGCTGTAGGGGCGGTGGCTGACCATCTCCACTTCCCGGCGCCAGATCTCCGGCAGAGGCTTGCCCCTCTCGGCAAAGTCCACCGCGTGCCGGTAGGCGTTCGTCACCGCAGCTGCATAGTAGGCCGATTTCATCCGGCCTTCGATTTTAAAGCTGTCTATGCCCGCCTGCGAAAGCTCCTGCAGATGATCGATCATGCACAGATCCCGGGAATTCAGGATGTAGGTCCCACCGTCTTCCGTAATCTCAAAATACTGTCCGGGCCTTGTCTCCTCGACCAGGTGGTATTTCCAGCGGCAGGGCTGGGCGCACTGCCCGCGGTTTGCGTCCCGCCCGGTAAGGTAGTTGGAAAGAACGCAGCGCCCGGAAAAGGATACGCACATCGCGCCGTGAACAAAGGCTTCCAGTTCCATATCCTCCGGCATATTTCGCCGGATCCGGCGGATCTCCTCCAGGGAAACTTCCCGGGCCAGAACCGCCCGGCGCGCTCCCAGACGATACAGCGCCGTCGCTGCCGCGCTGCTTGTAACGCCGAACTGCGTGCTGACGTGGATATCGACATGCGGCGCGTAACGACGCGCCAGCTCCATCACGCCCAGATCCGCGATAATGAGCGCGTCCGCGCCCAGTGCATCCAGTTTCGCAAGGTATGCCGGCAGATCCGGCAGCTCATATTCACGGGGCAATGTGTTGCAGGTGACATGGACCCGCACGCCGTGCGCATGGCAGAAGGCAATAGCGTCCGCCAGCTGCGCGTCGTTGAAATTTCCCGCCGCAGCCCGCATTCCGTAGCGGGTTCCCGCGAGATAAACGGCGTCGGCGCCGTAGTGAACGGCCATTTCCAGCCGTTCTCTATCGCCCGCCGGCGCCAGAAGTTCCGGTTTGCTCTTTTCCGTCATGTCAGTTCGATGCCGTATAGGCTTCAAAGTCATAGGAGCTTTCGAAGAATATGTGCTTCTGCTGCGTCTTGTCATAGAAGAAGTAGAAGTAATCCGTCTGCGCCGGATTCAGTGCCGCGCTGATGCAGCTCATGCCGGGGTTGCAGATCGGGGTCGGCGTCAGGCCGGAATGCAGCCTTGTATTATACGGCGTATCCTCCTGAAGCATCTCCTCCGTCGGCTCGCCCTGCGCATCCTGGTGCGTATAAAGAATCGTCGAGTCCAGACCCAGCGGTTCGTCGGCGTCCAGCCGGTTGTAGATGACGGACGCGATATTGGCGCGGTCCTCGTCGCTGCCTGTCGCTTCCTTTTCGATGTAGGAGGCGATCGTCACAATATCTTTTAGACTGTACCCCCGGTCCTTTGCCGCATTGATCATTTCCTCCGTAAACTTCGTGGCGAAGTTGTCCAGCATCTTGCCGATGATGGCTCCGGCATCGGAGTCGGAATAGAACTCATAGGTATCCGGGAACAGGTATCCTTCCAGTCTCGAGGCGTCCCCCTGCTGGCTGCTGTCCAGGAAGGTGTAGTTGAAAGTTTCATTGGCCGCTGCGTCCATGAGGGCATCGTAATCGCAGATGCCGCTTTCATCCAGAAGCTGGAAAATGTCCTGCATGGTGTAGCCTTCCGTTATGGTTACCTCCAGCGCCACCATGGCACCGGAACCGGACTGCATTTTGTTGACGATCGCCCGGTAGTCATAGTTGGAGCTCAGCTCATAGGTGCCCGGATCCAGCTTTTCCGCCGCATTGGTCACCCGGCAGTAAATCCGGAAAAGCCAGGGGTAATTGATGATTCCGTTTTCTTTCAGCGTCCTGGAAACATAATTAATGTCCGCGGACTGCACCGTTTCTCCTTCTTCGTCGACAGACTCGGTAAACTGGTCGGAAGAAAGCGTGATCTGCGCCGAACGGCTTTCCTTGTTTAGGGCCAGAACATCGGTCGCCGCAACCCAGGTAAGGCAGGCGATAATAATGCTGAGGCTCACAACGAAGACAAGGTACGTCAGACCGCCGCTGCACCCGTTTCCGGGTTTGCGCTTGCGGGACACAACCTTCTTCCCATTTCCCCCGTTTCCGCCGCCGGGCGCGCCGGTACGGTTCGCCGGAGACGCGGGAGCCGTTCGTTTTGCCTTAACGGCGGCCGTACTCCGCTGCGCAGGCGCTCGAGACGCCGGCGAGGTGTGCTGCGGGGCCTGGTTTCCCGTCCCCGCTTCCGGCTTTGCGCGGTCGGGTCCGTTTACAGCTGCCGAACGCTGCTCCGCCTGGGCAAAGATCTCTTCAAACTGATCGGGTTGATCTGCCATGTGGTTTCTCCTTATATTTCAGGTCTCGCTCCGAATCGAACGGGTCAATCCCTGCGGAGCGCTTGACGCTCCTATTATAACGGCCTTTTCCCCCAAGCGCAAGGCGCACCGGCCGCCGCGCTTCGTCAGCTGTCCAAAGCCAGAATCCGTTCAAAGATTTCCTGATTTTTCTCATCGATTTCCCGCTCCCGGCCCTGCGCGTCCCGGCAGGCAATCGTCGTCCAGCCGAAGTATTCGCTTGCCCTTCGAGCCGTTTCCAGGCACCGTTCCAGATATTTTCGATCCGCCTCGTGAATGTCTCCCTCGGAATGCTCCCGGCTGTGGCGCCGGCGGAGACGGGCAAGACAAAGTTCCATATCTACTTCGAGGTAGATCACAAGATCCGGCCGAGGAAGCCCCATCTTTTCGAATTCCAGATCCGCCAGCCAGCCGAAAAATTCCGGAAGCTCCTCCGGCGGGAGCTTGGCGCCCTGATGCACGGCGTTCGATGTGGTATACCGGTCGGACAGAATAAGCTTTCCCTGCAGGTAGGGCTTCCGCCAGTCCTCCCGATAGGAGGCGAAGCGGTCCACGGAAAAGAACGTGGAGGCTGTATAGGCGTTTACATCCTCCGGCTTCGTGCCGAAGGCTCCGTTCAGATACATCCGCAGAAGCGCGGAGGATTCTTTGTCGTAGCGGGGAAATTCAATGCTGTGGTACGGGATTTTCTCTTCCGTAAGTCGGGCGCAGAGGCGGCGGAAATTCGCGGATTTGCCGCTGCCGTCGATGCCTTCCAGAACAACTAGCTTACTCATGGAATGTAATTCCTTACTTTCGTTTCTTTTCGGATGCTGCCAGCATCCAGATGCGGGGCAGCCGCAGCATGCGTCCGGCGCGGCGCGGTTCGCGGAGCAGCCTTCCCAGCCACTCCAATCCCGCCCGGCGCATCCATCGCGGGGCCCGCGTTCCGCGTCCCGCCCAGAGGTCGATGCTGCCTCCCAGGCCGGCCAGAAGCCCTGCCTTCAGCCGGGGAGCGTTTTCCGCCATCCAGAGCTCCTGCTTCGGAGAGCCCAGGCAGACCGCTGCGAAATCCGGATCGGCGCTTCGGATCTGTTCCGCGGGGTCGCCGCCGTAGCCGTCGCAAAGACCCGCAATCCGAAGCCCCGGATAGCGCCGGGAAAGACGTCCGGCTGCCCGGCGGACCGCACCTCGATCCGACCCGAACAGGAATACGCTTCCTCCGCGCTGCGCAAGCGCCGCAAGCAGCGCCTCGGCAAAATCGATGCCCGGGACCCGCTCGGGGATTGGAAGATCCAGGATGCGCGCAGCCTGCTGTACGCCGACGCTGTCCGGAATCGCAATTGCAGCGCCTTCCGCCGCGCGGCGCAGTGCGGGATTCCGCTGCGCTTCCAGGACCATTTCGGTATTCGGCGTTACCGCATACGGCACCGGGCTTCGGTGCTGCTCGCAGTACGACAGAGCCGTTTGCACCGCCCGGTCCCGCGTCAGCCCGTCAAGAGGCATCCCAAGCAGATGAACTCGCATTACACCTGGGCAAAGACGGTGCCGATTTTCTCGTGGATGATCAGATCCGCCCGGCTGTCATAAGGCGTTGCGCTCAGATTGACAAGAGCCAGCTTATGACCGCGGTAATAGTTAATCAGACCGGCCGCCGGATAAACGTTCAGGGACGTTCCGCCGACAATCAGGACGTCGGCGCTGCGGATCGCATCGACCGCGGCGTAGAGAATCTTTTCGTTGAGCGGTTCTTCGTACAGGACGATGTCCGGTCGGATGATGCCGCCGCATTTGTCGCAGTGCGGAACGCCGGTACCGTGGTTCATTCGGTCGGCGGGATAAGGGGTGCCGCAGCTGCTGCAGTAAGCCCGGAGAATGCTTCCGTGCAGTTCCAATACGTTTTTGCTGCCTGCCGCCTGGTGCAGACCGTCAATATTCTGCGTCACTACGGCTTTCAGCTTGCCTTCTTTTTCAAGCTCCGCCAGCCGAAGGTGCGCCCGGTTGGGCTTCACGCCCTCCACAACCAGCTTCTCGCGGTGAAACCGGTAATATTCCTCGGGGTCGGACTCGAAGAAGCTGTGGCTGAGAATCGTCTCCGGCGGATATTTCCACTGCTGGTTGTACAGGCCGTCGACGCTGCGGAAATCCGGGATTCCGCTTTCCGTGGACACGCCGGCGCCGCCGAAGAATACGATATTGCTGCTGGCATCAATCCAGTCTTTCAGAGTCTGCATGTTTTGGTCCATATTCTGCCGCCTTTCGGATCGCCGGATGCCGGTCTGCGGCTCCGGCCCGCTGCTTTGGATCAGTTGGTCGTTTCCGGATGCACCGTGTAGTTCGGCGCTTCCTTCGTAATATAGATGTCATGCGGATGGCTTTCGCGCAGGCCGGCGTTCGTGATGCGCACGAACTGGGGCTTTGTGCGCAGTTCCTCAATATTGTGGGCACCCACATAGCCCATGCCGGAGCGAAGGCCTCCCATCAGCTGGTAGACGGTATCGGAAACCGGCCCTTTGTAGGGCACGCGGCCTTCCACGCCTTCCGGAACCAGTTTCTTGTTGTTCTCCTGGAAGTAGCGGTCCTTGGAGCCGCGCTGCATAGCGCCGATGGAGCCCATGCCGCGGTATACCTTAAACTGGCGTCCCTGATAGATTTCCTTGTCTCCCGGTGCTTCCTCGCAGCCGGCCAGCATGGAGCCCATCATGACCACATGGGCGCCGGCAGCCAGGGCTTTGACGATATCGCCGGAGTATTTGATGCCGCCGTCCGCGATGATGGGTATGCCCAGCTTTTCCGCCTCTTCGGCGCAGTCCAGAATCGCCGTGAACTGCGGTACGCCGATGCCGGCGACCACGCGGGTGGTGCAGATGGATCCGGGGCCGATGCCGACCTTGACGCAGTCCGCGCCGGCTTCATACAGAGCCCGGGTCGCAGCAGCGGTTGCCACGTTGCCTGCAATAATCTGGACATCCGGGAATTTTTCCTTTACCTGCCGCACGCAGCGGAGGATATTCGCGGAATGTCCGTGCGCGCTGTCCAGAACCAGTGCGTCAACGCCGACGTTCACCAGTGCGCCCGCGCGATCCAGTATATCCCTCGTCACGCCGATCGCGGCTGCGCACAGAAGGCGTCCCTTCTCATCCTTGGCGGAATTCGGATATTTGATGACCTTCTCAATATCCTTGATGGTGATAAGCCCCTTCAGGTGGTTTTCACTGTCCACAAGGGGGAGCTTCTCGATTTTATTCTTCCGGAGAATCTCGGTCGCCTCCTCCAGCGTGGTTCCCACGAGGCCCGTAATCAGGTTCTCCTTCGTCATGACCTCATCAATCTTTCGGGTCATGTCGTTTTCGAATTTCATGTCGCGGTTAGTAATGATGCCGACGAGCTTGCCTTCCCCGTCCACAATCGGCACGCCGGAAATCCGGAACTTTGCCATCAGGGCGTCGGCGTCTGCCAGCGTATGGCCGGCTGTCAGAGAGAATGGATTGCTGATAACTCCGTTTTCGGAACGCTTTACAAGATCCACCTGTTCCGCCTGGGCATCGATGGACATGTTCTTATGAATGACGCCGATGCCGCCTTCCCGGGCAACGGCAATCGCCATGCGGTATTCGGTGACGGAGTCCATTGCGGCGCTCATGACGGGAACATTCAGTCCGATCTTGTTGGTAAGTTTTGTCTCCAGCGAAACGTCCGCCGGAAGGATATCGCTTTCTGCCGGCACCAGAAGCACATCATCAAATGTCAGGCCTTCGCCGACAAACCGGTTCCGATACTGTTTTTCCATTCTTTCCGCATACCTCCATTAATTTTTGTCTATTCTATCATATACAAACCGCGAGTCAACAAACCTCGGGAAGGCTATTTTTCCCAATTTTTCCGGTCTGGGTTTTTCCCGCTTCCGTCAGTTTGACGAGGCTCTTTTTTCTCCCCGCGCCGGAAGTAAAAAAGATACTGCTGGGCAAGTCCCGCCGCCGGACCGAGCCGGCTCGGATCGAAGTCCGGCGGAAAATGCTCCTGCAGTGCGCGGCGGATCCAGACGTCAACCGGAAACGCGTCCCGGTGTCCCAGACCGTACAGGCATACGCAGTCCGCAACTTTTGTGCCGACGCCCCGAATCGTCCGCAGGCAGGCTCTCGCCTGCTCCGTTGGAACCTCCCGAAGCTTCTCCAGTTCTACTGCGCCGCCGGCTGTTTTCTCCGCCGCATCCAGCAGATACTCCGCCCGGTATCCGCAGCGCAGCGGGGCCAGTGTCTCCGGCGTCTGCGCGGCGAGAACCTCCGGCTCCGGAAACGCGCAGTACGTCCGTCCCTCCCAGCGTATCTTCCGGCCGAAATTGCGGCAGAGCACTTCCAGAATTTTCCGGATGCGCGGAATGTTGTTGCACTGCGAAAGGAGAAAGGAGCAGAGGGTTTCCCACGGATCCTGCCGGAGAAGGCGGATGCCTCTCCCCTCCGCGGCCGCCGCCCGCAGGTACCCGCCGGCTTCTTCGATCCGGTGCGCAAGCGTCCGGTAGTCCGTCGCAAGGTCGAAATAGTCCCGCCAGGGGCCGGGGTCCGGGCTTTGCAGCCAGACGCTCCCGTTTTCCTCCCAGAGCCTTGCCGGCACCGCGCCCGCGATGCCGATCCAGGCCGTATTCTCTTTTTCCCAGCGAAAGCACTGTCCGCAGGTCAGAGTCTTTTCC
Organism: uncultured Eubacteriales bacterium; assembly: GCA_900313925.1. Classification (GTDB taxonomy): domain Bacteria; phylum Bacillota; class Clostridia; order Oscillospirales; family Oscillospiraceae; genus UBA2922. The sequence goes on from OMTF01000042.1 coordinate 10,657, forward strand.
AGATTCAGTTCCTCCGCGGAGCACAGCCGCACGGCCGCCGGATTCATCGGCATCCCCCCCAGATACGAAAAAAGCGAGTTCCCTGCAGAACTCACTTCTTTCCGGCCTACGGATTAATACCGCTTGCCTTTATTCTTATTTTTACGTGCTGCTTCGGACTTTTTCCGGCGCTTCACGCTGGGGCTCTGATAGTATTCTCTCTTTCTGAGATCCGCCATCACGCCGTCCTTCGCACAGCTTCTCTTGAAACGCTTCAGAGCGTTATCCAGAGATTCATTCTCTTTGACGTAAATTTCAGGCATCTATATTTCCCTCCCTCCGCATGCGCAAAACTCATCACACAAAGGGCTAATCATCCTTTGGCTTAACAGATATATTATACGTTTACGGCCGGAACTTGTCAACGAAACTTTTAACAAAGTCAGGCTTCCGGCGCCCGGCGGCCCGGGAAACGGGTCCGCCGGTGCGTCTGCGGGGTCTTTTATTACTTTATGATCAGATTGATCAGACGGTTCGGCACGTAGATCGCCTTGCGCAGCGTTCCGGTTTCCAGCTGCTTTGCAACCTTGTCGGCGGCAAGCGCCGCGCTCCGAACCTCCTCTTCCGCGGAATCCTTCGGTACCAGGATCCGGGTCCGGAATTTTCCGTTTATCTGAATGGCGATTTCCACCGTCGCGTCGATCAGGTGCTTCGGATCGTACTGCGGCCAGCTCTGCTGGCAGGCAAGGCCCTGGAATCCCTGGATTTCCCAGAGTTCCTCCGCGATATGCGGTGCGAAGGGGCTCAGCAGCGTAAGGAGCACCCGCAGGTCGCCGCGGGACGGGCGATGCAGGTAGTACTGATTAACCAGGGTCATGAGGGCGGCAATGGCGGTATTGAACTTCATGGTTTCAATATCGTCGCCGACCTTCTTGATGGTACGGTGAATCGTAAGCAGGTTTTCTTCGGAGTACGCCTCGCTTCCGTCACGCCGTTCGCTGGCTAGATTCCAGATCCTCTCCAGGAAGCGGCGGCAGCCGCGGACGGATTTCTCCTTCCAAGGAACGGCCTTTTCAAAGTCCCCGATGAACATGATATACAGCCGGAGCGTGTCCGCGCCGTACTCCTTCACGACATCGTTGGGGTTGATGACGTTGCCCCGGGATTTCGACATCTTCTCGCCGTTTTCTCCCAGAATCATGCCGTGGCTCGTCCGCTTGGCATACGGTTCCGACGTCGGTACCACGCCGATATCGTACAGGAACTTATGGCAGAAGCGCGAGTAGAGAAGGTGCAGCGTGGTATGCTCCATGCCGCCGTTATACCAGTCGACGCGCTGCCAGTACTGGACCGCGTCCCGGCCGACCAGCGCCTTGTCGTTGTGCGGATCCATATACCGCAGGAAGTACCAGTTCGATCCGGCCCAGTTGGGCTGCGTATCCGTTTCGCGGCGGGCCGGACCGCCGCAGTGCGGGCAGGTCGTGTTGACCCAGCTGTCGATGGCGGCCAGCGGCGACTCCCCGTCGTCCGTCAGCTCGTAGCTTTCGACATCGGGCAGCAGCACCGGAAGCTGATCTTCCGGGACCGGCACCCAGCCGCATTTTTCGCAGTAAATCATGGGGATGGGTTCGCCCCAGTACCGCTGCCGGGAGAAGACCCAGTCACGGAGCTTGTAGTTTACCTTGGCCCGTCCGCATCCGTGATCCTCCAGCCACTTGGTTATGGCCGGAATGGCTTCCTCCATGCTCATCCCATTCAGAAAATCGGAATTGACGACCTTTGTCGTAATGCCCTTGGTGTCGTATACATGCTCCTGCGCGTCATCCCCGCCGTAGGTAGAGATGATGTCCAGGCCGAACTTTTTCGCGAATTCCCAGTCACGGCCGTCGTGCGCCGGCACGCCCATCACGGCGCCGGTTCCGTAGCTTGCGAGAACGTAATCGGAAATGAAGAGCGGAACCACGCGGTTGTTGACGGGGTTTGTGACGGTAACGCCGTCAATGCGCACGCCCGTTTTTTCCTTCTGCAGCTCCGTCCGCTCCAGCTCCGACTTTTTCTCGGCTTCCCGCTGGTAGGCCTGCACTTCCTCCAGGTTCCGGACAAGGCCGGCCTGCGCCCATTTCCGGAGGAACGGGTGTTCCGGGCTCATAACCATGTATGTCACGCCGAATACCGTGTCCGGGCGCGTCGTATAGACCGTCATGACATCGCCGGCGCTCGTTGTGAAATCGATTTCCGCGCCGTCGGAGCGTCCGATCCAGTTGATTTCCTGCGTTTTGGCCCGCTCGATATAGTCCACCGTGTCCAGATCGTCAATCAGACGCTGGGCATACTTCGTAATGCGCAGCATCCACTGGCTTTTCTGCTTGCGCACCACGGGCGATCCGCAGCGCTCGCAGACGCCTTCCTTGACTTCCTCATTTGCCAGCACGCACTTGCAGGAGGTGCACCAGTTGACGGGGATATTGGCCTTATAGGCAAGGCCGTGCTTGAACATCTGCACGAAAATCCACTGCGTCCACTTGTAGTATTCCGGGTCGGAAGTGACCACACGGCGGTCCCAGTCGAAACTGTATCCCAGCATCTTCAGCTGGTTGGAAAAGGTTTCCACATTCTGCTTTGTCACAATGGACGGATGAATGTGGGTTTTAATCGCATAGTTTTCGGTCGGCAGGCCGAAGGCATCATAGCCGATGGGGAAAAGCACGTTGTAGCCCTGCATGCGCCGCTTGCGCGCCACAATATCCATTGCGGTGTACGGCCGCGCGTGGCCGACATGAAGTCCCTGTCCCGACGGATAGGGAAACTCGATCAGAGCGTAATATTTCGGCCGCGGATCTCCCGTGACGGCTTTAAAGGTTTTTTCCTTCTCCCAGCGTTCCTGCCATTTTTTCTCGATTCTGGCGCTGTCATATTCTGCCATACTGCATCTGTCCCTTCTGATTCAATGTCTCAAGTCTGTCCGAATGCCCCTGTAGTCAGGGGCTCAGAAGGGATGAGACATCGACCTCCTCCGCATCGCTCCAGAGCCGTTCCAGGTCATAGAAAGCCCGAGCCTCTTCGGTGAAGATATGCACGACAACGGCGCCGAAATCCAGAAGAACCCAGGTATCCGAGCGATGGCCTTCCCGCCGCATCGGCGGCTCGCCCAGTTCGCTCATCCGCCCGTCCGTCTCCTCTGTAAGGGCCTTGATCTGCGTGGAGGACTTCCCGTTGCAGATAATGAAGTAGTCCGCGAGGATAGTCTGCTTATCTACCCGCAGCACTTTGATGTTTTCCGCTTTCTTTGCGTCCAGGATCCTGACAATCTGCGAAACCATTTCCTTCGGTTCCATACGCTCTCCTCTGTTCCTCGCCCGTTTCCTTGCCTTCCGGAAAGAAATACGTCCGGCACAATGCATGCCGGATCCGCATCTCCGATCCTATTTCTCCGCCGCCTGCCGAACCGCGTTCCGGTAGTAGTTCCAGGCCCGGATGCTGTCCGGATGGACCTCCCGGCCGTTCGCGCGCACGTCCTCAATGCTCATCCGAAGCCCCAGTTCCATTGCGGCGTCGAGATTCTCATCGCAGAGCCTGCGAAGCTCATCAATGCCCTCAAAATCCCGGGTCGGTTCGATGTAGTCCGCCAGATAGATGATTTTTTCCAGCTGTGACATCGCCGGTCTGCCGGTGGTATGCCAGCGCACGGCGCTGCGCACCTGGGGGTCCGCGCCGAACAGATCCTCGGCGACGGCCGCTCCGGTTTTCGCATGCAGAAGCTTCTCGTTTTCCAGCTCGAGATTATCGCATATGATATCATACTTACCGCATAATATCAATTGTTCTTTAAGGGAAAGTTTCTTCGTGATATCGTGAAGAATTCCGGCTTCCGCTGCCCGTTCCTCGTCGCCGCCCCAGCGTCTGGCAAGCCGCACAGCCTGCGCCTCCACGCCCTGGACATGCTTCACCCGCGTCGGCTTGAGCATGGCGTAGGCTTTCTCCCGGAGCCAGGCAAAATCCGGCCGGGATCCGTACAGGCGGTTTTTTATGATATGGCTGTAGACCTCATCGGTCAGTTCCTGCATTCCGCGCCGGTTCTTGAGTTCCGTCCGAATGTCCGTGGAGGCCATGGGCATCGGGTCCTCTTTCAGGATCCGAACCCGGGCGCCGCAGTCCCGTTGCAGCGCCTGCGCCGCGGACGCAAGTTCCGCCTCCCGTCCGCGCTCCCGCGGAAGAACGACCAGGGAAAGGTTATCGAGAAGATAGCGGTAATCGTACCATTCCGTAAATGTAAGCAGCATATCCGTACCCATGAGAAACAGCAGCTCATCGTCCGGATACTGCTTCCGAAGCTGGCGGATCGTATCGGCTGTATAGCTTCGCCCTCCCCGCCGGGCTTCCAGGTCGGAAACCTCCGCGCCGGGCAGACGGGCAAACAGCAGCCGGCAGAGAAGCAGACGCTCCTCCGGACCCGGATCGTCGCTGCTCATGGCCTTGTGCGGCGCTGTATAGGTCGGTATGATCAGAAGCCGATCCAGCTTCTCTTCTTTTCCGAATATGTCCGCTGCGCGCAGGTGGGCGCAGTGGGGCGGATTGAAGCTTCCGCCGTAAATGCCGATTCGCATACCCTCCGCGGAACCGCAGCGGGTTCCGCCTGCCTCCTTTCCTCCGCCGTTCCGGAATCTTTCCTCAGCCCTGCAGGGAAATCCCCGGATTTTTCCGGCGGCGGCGGTAGAGCACAAATTTGCTGCCGATCGCCTGCACCGGCTCCGCACCGCAGGCTTCCGCCAGGCTGTCACAGGCTTCCCGGGCGCTTAGAAGCGCGCTTTCCAGGACTTTTCCCTTGATGAGTTCCCGCGCCTCCAGCGCGCGGTCCGCTTCTGCAATCGTATTTTCCGTGATGCCGTTTTTCCCGATGAAGAGGATTGTGTCCTCGGCTGCGGCAAGGCTGCGAAGCCTCGCTCTCTGCTTACTTGTCAGTGGCATGCAGGTATTCCTCGATTCTCTTGGCAAATTCCCGCAGAGCTTTTCCCCTGTGGGAGATTTCGTTTTTTTCCTCCGCGCTCAGTTCCGCCATGGAGACCGTTTTTCCCTCGGGCTGAAACACCGGATCATAGCCGAACCCGCCGCTTCCCCGGGGCGCTTCCAGAATACGGCCCGGGCATTCCCCCCGGGTTTCGATTCGGCTTCCGTCGGGAAGAAGACAGCAGATGCAGCAGACGAATTTTGCCTGCCGCTGCGTGACTCCTTCCAGATTCTTCAGAAGCAGCCGCCACCGGTTCTCGTCGGAATCATCGTGCCGGCCGGTGTAGCGGGCGGACCGCACGCCGGGGGCGCCGTCCAGGGCGTCCACCATCAGTCCGGAATCGTCCGCAAGAGTCATCCGTCCCCCGTCCGCAGCGAAAACCGCTTCCGCCTTAATGCGCGCGTTTTCCTCAAAGGTGCTGCCGGTTTCCTCCGGGTCGACCGAAAGCCCCGCTTCCCGCTGGCTCCGGACCGTGACCGGATACGGCTTCAGCAGTTCCCGAAGCTCCCGGATTTTTTTTGTGTTGTTGGATGCCAGTATCAGCTGCATCATTCTAATCTCCTATCGAAAAAGGGCTTCCACATAGGCTTTGGAGTCAAAGGGGATCAGGTCGTCCACTTTTTCTCCCACGCCGATGAATTTTACCGGCAGCTTCAGCTCCTCCGCTATGGAAAACACGACTCCGCCTTTGGCGGTACCGTCCAATTTCGTCAGAACAATGCCGGTTATCCCCGCGCTTTCAAGAAACTGCTTTGCCTGCTCCAGCCCGTTCTGGCCGGTTGTCGCGTCCAGGACCATCAGCGTCTCGATGCTTCCCTCCGGCAGCTCCCGCTGCAGGATTCGGGTAATTTTATTGAGCTCGTTCATGAGATTCTGCTTATTGTGCAAGCGCCCTGCCGTATCGACGATGACCAGATCGGTTCCCCGGGCTTTTGCGGACTGGATGCTGTCAAAGACCACGGCGCCGGGATCGCTTCCGGCTTCATGGCAGATGATGCCGGCGCCGGATCGCTTCGCCCACTCGGTCAGCTGCTCGGCGGCGGCGGCGCGGAAGGTGTCCGCGGCGGCAAGAAGGACGGTTTTTCCTTCGTCCGTAAAGCGCTTGGCGAGTTTGCCGATGGTTGTCGTCTTGCCTACACCGTTCACGCCGACCATCAGAATGACGGAGGGCTTCGTGTCCAGGTGCAGCGCCGGATCCTGTACGTCCAGAATTCCTGTAAGGATGCGGATCAGGCCTTCCCGCGCCTCATCGCCGTGCCGGTAGCGCTCTTCCCAGGTTTTCTTGCGCATTTCCCGTACGACCTTTTCCGCGGTTTCCACCCCGGCGTCCGAAACAATCAGGAGTTCCTCCAGGTCGTCGTAAAATTCCTCCCGGTCCGGCGCGTAGTTCTGGAAAAGCTCCTCCAGATCCGCCAGATTGCTTTTGGTCCGGTGCAGTCCGGCCAGCATCTTGTCAAATAATCCCATGTCCGTTCCTTTCCTTCGCTCACTTCGTAAGCTGACTCTCCGCCTCTTCCAAATCCAGGCTCAGGACTCTGGAAACGCCTTTCTCCTGCATGGTTACGCCGTAGAGATGATTGGCTGCTTCCATGGTGCCCCGCCGATGGGTAATCACAATAAACTGGGTGCCGGCGCTCATCTTCTGCAGATATTTCGCAAAGCGGCTTACATTGGCCTCGTCCAGCGCCGCCTCGATCTCATCCATGACGCAGAACGGGGTCGGCCGCACGCAGAGGATGGCAAAATACAGGGCAATGGCCACATAGGCCGTTTCTCCTCCGGAGAGAAGGCTCAGATTCTTAAGGCTTTTTCCGGGCGGCTGCACGCGGATTTCGATGCCGCAGTCCAGCACATGCTCCGGATCCTCCAGACGGAGGTCCGCCCGTCCGCCGCCGAAAAGCTCGACGAAAATCCGCTGAAATTCGGCTCGAATCTTTTCAAACTCCGCGGCAAAGATCTTCTCCATTTCCCGGGTGATGTCGCCGATGATGCTCTGCAGTTCCCGCCGGCTTTTCGTGACATCGTCCCGCTGACCTGCAAGAAACGTATAGCGCTCGTTTACCCGCTTGAATTCATCAATGGCGCCTAAGTTCGGCGTGCCCAGCGCGGAGATTCGGCGCCGGAGAGCGGCTATCTCCCGGTTCGCCTTGGTGAGGCTGGAGACCGGCCTGCGGATCTCCTCCGCCGCGGAATGGCTCAGTTCATAGGTATCCCAGAGCTTGTCCAGAATCTGCTTTTCCTCCAGATCGGCCTGCTCCTTTTTCTGTTCGCAGCGGGAAACCGTGCGCTCCAGCTCAATAAGGTCCTCGTTTGCCTTCTGCGCTTTCCTGTCGCTGCGGCTGCGCCGGCCTTCCAGTTCCATCCGGCTGGCCGTCAGGCTTTTGATTTCCGAGTCAAGCTTTTCCAGCCGCCGGCGAAGCTTCTGCGTCTGCTCCTTCTGTGCGCGGAGCGTTTCTTCCAGCGCCTGCTTCTGCGCGCGATGCGCCTCGATCGTCCGGCTTTTTTCCGTGGCATCCGCCGATAGGGATTCCAGCAGCGCCCTGAACTGCCCGGCGGCGGTTTCCTCGGACTGCTGCTGCGCTTCGGCAAGCGCCCGTTCCTTTTCCAGTTCCTGCCGGTCCTCCTGGGCGTTTTTCAAGGCGTTCTCCGCATTCACGAATTCCGTGCGGGCGGCCGCGGCCTTCTCCTCCAGTGCTTCCGCCTCCTCGCGGAGTCGATCGCATTCGCCGTGAAGCCGTTCCAGCTCATTGGCCCGGGTCAGAAATCCGGCGTTCTTCACGCTGCTGCCGCCGGTCATGGAACCGCCGGCGTGAATCATCTGTCCATCCAGCGTTACAATGCGTACGGCATGGTGCTCCGCGTTGGAGATGCGAATGGCGTCGCTCAGAGTTTCCGCAACCAGGGTTCTCCCTAAAAGGTTCGCGAAAATGCCGCGGTAGCGCAAATCAAACTGTGCAAGATCGAAGGCAACGCCCACGCAGCCCGGATCGGAAAAGTCCTCGTCCCGGAGTATCCGGCCGTCCATGACGTCCACGGGGAGGAAGGTGCAGCGCCCGGTCTTGTTTCTTTTCAGCATCTCAATGGCGGCCTTGGCGTCCCCCTGGGTTTCCACGACGATATTCTGCAGCGCCGCGCCCAGGGCCGTCTCAATCGCCGCCGCGTAGCGGTCGTCGGCACGGACCAGATCCGCCACCGGCCCGCAGATTCCGCGCAGCCGCTGTCCGCGGCTTGCCTGCATTACGGAGCGCACCGCGTTGCTGTATCCCCGGTATTCCCGCTCCATGTCCTCCAGAAGCCGGATCCGATCCTCGGCGCTGCGCTGGTCCATTGCCGCAGCCGATGACTTCCTGCGAAGATCCTGCAGCGTTTCCTCGCACCGGTCCCGCTTCATCCGCCGCCCGGCAATCACGTTGCCGGCGGACCGGATCTTTTCCGCAAGCGTCTCGGCCTGCCTGCCAAGCTCCTTCGCGCTCGCTTCCTTTTCTTCGATCTGCTGCCGCAGCCCTTCCAGCCTCTGCTGGGAACTGCGATCCTCCTCCTGCAGCCGGGCAATGCTCTCGTCACAGCTGTCCTGCTGGCTTCGCGTAACGGCTTCCGCCGCCTCCGCGCGCGAGATTTCCTGCTGCAGATCATCGTAGCGGCTCCGGGCCTGCTCCGCGTCCCGGTCCTTCTGGTGCATCCGCTCGAGAAGATTTTCCGACGTGGCGTACAGGGATTTTACCTCCTGCTGCGCCTGATCCCGTTCCGCCACCGCCTGCGCATAGGCCTGACGGAGGCTTTCCGCGTTTTCATGCAGATGATCCAGCGTCGCCATCCACAGGGAGACTTCCTGCTCTTTCAGCTGTGCCCGGAGATCCAGATAGGATCTCGCCGTCGCCGCCTGCTCCCGCAGCGGGCCGATCTGCAGTTCCAATTCCTCGATTTTATCGTTGATGCGAAGGAGATTCTCCTCTGTTTTCCCCAGTTTCCGCTCGGCATCTTCCTTGCGGTAGCGGTAGCGCGAGATGCCCGCCGCCTCTTCGAACACGCCCCGGCGCTCCAGCGGCCGGTCCGAGATGATTTCCGCAATTTTTCCCTGTCCGATGACGCTGTAGCCGTCGCGGCCGAGGCCCGTATCCATCAGAAGGTCCTCCACGTCCCGCAGACGGACCTGCCGGCGGTTGATGTAGTATTCGCTTTCGCCGCTCCGGTAGTACCGGCGGCTGAGCTGCACTTCCGGCGCCTCAAGCGGAAGGGAGCCGTCCTCGTTGTCCAGAATCAGGGTTACCTGCGCGTAGCCCAGCGGATTGCGGGTTTCCGTTCCGCCGAAAATGACATCCTCCATCTTCGACCCGCGCAGCGTTCGCGTCCGCTGCTCACCCATAACCCACAGAATGGCGTCGGAAAGGTTGGACTTTCCAGCGCCGTTCGGGCCGACTACAGCCGTAATATTCTTTCCGAAAGTGAGGACGGTTTTATCCGCGAAGGATTTAAACCCGTATAATTCCAGTGCTTTTAAATACAATCTTGCTTCCTCTGCTGTCAAAATTTGCCTGCTCCGGTGGCCGGAGCCTCATAGCGGACAAGCACCGTATTGTCCGGTGTGTCCGTAAGATGAATGGCGATGCTTCGGGGCCGGTAGCGCCGGCGCAGCTGCGCCAGATTCTGCCGATGCTGCCCGACGGCCTTGGAAACCGTTTTCCGGTTAACGGAAAGATGGATGATTCCCTCCGCCGGGACGCCGTCGAGCTGCCGCTCCATCTGATCAAGGAGAATCCGGGACCGGACCAGCTCTCCCAGGGCCGGGTGATAGGCGCCCGCCGCCGCGTCTCCGCCGGAGAGCTCCTCCGTCGGGTTCAGGCCGAGACGGAGAATCGGGATGCCGGCTTCTTCAAAGACCGGGACGATTCGGGCGCACTGCCGGACGGCTTCCTCCACGGTATGCTCGGAATAGGTTCCCGCTTTCCACCGTTCATACAGCTCCGTTCCCCGCACTATCACCGTGGGGTAGATCCGCACCCCGTCGGGGTGCAGAGCGGCAATTTCCACGGCGGTGGAATAGGCGCTTTCCGCGCTCTGGCCCGGAAGGCCCGTCATCATCTGAAGAATCAGGGAAAAGCCCGCGTCCTGAACGGCTCTCGAAGCGATCCGGACCTGCCGGGCTGTATGTCCCCGCCCCGCCGCCCGGAGGACTTCGTCGTCCAGGCTCTGCGCTCCCAGCTCTATAACGGTCACGCCGGCCTTCCGCAGCCGTTCCAGCGTCCGCGCGTCCACCGCGTCGGGACGGGTGGAAAGCCGCAGGGAGGAAAGAACGCCGCTCCGCAGATACGGCGCCGCCGCGTCCAGCAGTTCCTGCTGGGCCGCTTCCGGAATGGCGGTAAAGCTGCCGCCGTAAAAAGCCAGCTGATACCCCCGGACGCCGGGGCTGCGCCGGAGAGCCTCTTCCACCGTCCGCCGCACTGTCGCGGCGTCGGCGGCGCGCTCTTTTCCCGTAATGCGGTTCTGATCGCAGAACACGCAGTGGTGCGGACAGCCGAGATGCGGCACGAAAACCGGAAGAATACGGGCTTTCGCCATCAGCGTGCCTCCCCCGCGTCCTGCAGGGCTGCCCGGGCGGCCGCCTGTTCGGCTTCCTTTTTCGTATGGCCGGTTCCCCGGCCGGCTTCCCGGCCGTCAATGCAGACCCGGAACGTAAAGACCTTGCAGTGGTCCGGTCCGGATTCCTCCAGAAGCTCATAGGCAATGCTGCGGCCCGGCTCGCGCTGGACTTTTTCCTGCAGTTCCGTCTTGAAGTCTCCCTCCGGCTCCGTTCCGATTTCCCGGGTCAGGAGAAACGCATGGATGAACGCAGACGCGGCCTCCAGGCCGCCGTCAAGATAAATGGCGGCAATCATGGCTTCCGTTGCGTCCGCCAGAATGGAGGGCCGGTTCCGGCCGCCGCTCTGCTCTTCGCCCCGGCCAAGGCGCAGATAGCGCCCGAGCTGGAGCTGCTCCGCTGCCTCATACAGCGCCGTTTCGCAGACAAGCTCCGCTCGCAGGCGGGACATTTTGCCTTCCGGGATCTTCGGCGTTTTCCGATACAGCCAGTCCGCCGTGACAAAACCCAGAATGGAATCTCCCAGGTATTCCAGTCTTTCATTGCAGGGGCTGGACTGCGTCCGGTTCTCGTTTGCGTAGGAACTGTGGGTCAGCGCCGTCCTCAGAAGCGCCTTGTCCCGGAAGTCGTACCCGATGGACCGTTCCAGCGGCTCGTAGCCTTTCATTCTTTCTGCGTTCCCTCCTGCGGCGTTTCAAGGCGCATCTGCTGTATATTCTCCTGAATCTGCTCAATCAGGCCGGAGCCGGCCATGGAGGCCGCCTGCTTTACGGCGTTGTAGATCGCGGTGTCATTGGAGGAGCCGTGCGCCTTGATGACCGGCTTGGAAATTCCAAGAAGCGGCGTTCCGCCCACCTCATTGGGGTTAAAGCTGCTCGCCATCGCCTTCAGATCCTTGTACAGCACGCCGGCGGCAATCTTCGTGGCGGGATTTTTCATGAAAACGCCCTTGAGGCTCTTCATGAGAAACTTCGCTACGCCCTCCGTCGTCTTCAGCATCACGTTTCCGGTAAAGCCGTCGCTGACTGCCACTTCGCAGCAGCCGTCGTAGATGCCGGTTGCTTCGACGTTGCCGACAAAGCAGATGCGCCCTTCCCGGCCTGCTTTTTCCAGCAGCGCATATGTCTCGTGGCGCAGGGCATCCCCCTTCTCCTCTTCCGTTCCGATGTTCAGAAGACCGACCCGCGGACGGGGGCAGCCCAGAACCTTCTCGGAATAAAACGAGCCCATATAGGCGAACTGCAGCAGGTATTCGGGACTGCATTCGGCGTTTGCGCCGCAGTCGATAAGTACGGTGCCGTACTGTCCGGTGGGAAGCACCGGTGCGAGGGCCGCGCGGCGGATGCCCCGGATCCTCTTTACCGTCAGGGTCGCGCCGGTAAGCAGCGCGCCCGTGCTGCCGGCGGAAACCACGGCGTCCCCCTCGCCCTGCTTGAGAAGACGAAGCGCCCGGACAAGCGAGGAGTCCGTTTTCGAGCGAACCGCCAGCGTCGGTTCATCGTTCATGGAGATCACATCCCGGGCGTCCACCACCTGGGCTCCCGTGCAGCCCTCTGCCCGGAGAATCGGTGTAATCTCCTCCTGCCGCCCGGTCAGAATGATCTGGCAGCCCAGTTCCTGGTGCGCCTGCACCGCGCCTTTTACGATGGCTTCCGGGGCGTTGTCGCCGCCCATGGCGTCTACAATAATTTTCATAGTGCGAAAACTTCCTTTTCCATCAGTTTATCCAATTCCGCCAGGGACCGTTCGGAGAGGGCAAGGTTTTTGTTTCTCTTGCCCCGCACGCGTACCGGAAGCGGCGGCAGCAGTCCGAAATTGATGTTCATGGGCTGAAAAGACCCGACGCTGTCCTGCGATACATAGGCGGCCAGCGCGCCGATCGCGGTTTCCGGCGGGAAATTCACCGGCTCCATTCCGGAAAGCCGGGCCGCCGTCTCAAGGCCGACCAGCATGCCCGACGCCGCGGATTCCACATATCCTTCCACGCCGGTAATCTGACCGGCAAAAGAGAGATCCGGGCGGCTGCGAAGCCGGTAGTACCGGTCCAGCAGCCCCGGAGAGTGCAGATACGTATTGCGGTGCATGACGCCGTAGCGCACGAATTCCGCCTCTTCCAGGCCGGGGATGAGGGAGAAAACCCGCCGCTGCTCGCCCCATTTCAGGTGCGTCTGGAACCCGACCAGATTGTACAGGGTGCCGGACGCATTGTCCCGGCGCAGCTGCACTACGGCATAGGGATCTCTTCCCGTGCGGGGATCCGGAAGTCCGACCGGCTTCAGCGGTCCGAACCGAAGCGTATCCCGTCCGCGCCGCGCCATAACTTCCACCGGCATGCACCCTTCGAATACGCCCCGATCATCAAAGCCGTGCACCGGCGCCTGTTCCGCCCGGCACAGCTCTTCTTCGAAACGGCTGTACTGATCCGCGTTCATCGGACAGTTGATGTAGTCTTCCGACCCGCCCTTGCCGTAGCGGGAGGCAAAATAGGCTTTCGTCATGTCGATGCTGTCTTTCGTGACAATCGGCGCGACCGCGTCGTAAAAATGCAGATCAAATCCGCCGCAGAGATTCTGAATGGCCTCGGCCAGAGAGCCTTCCGTCAGCGGACCGGTCGCCAGAACGGCCGTTCCCTCCGGGACGGCGGTGCACTCCCGCCGCTGCAGATGCACATGCGGCATCGCCAGAAGCGTCTCCGTGATGGTCCGGGAAAATGCCTCCCGGTCCACGGCCAGCGCCCCGCCCGCCGGGACCCGGTTTCGGTCCGCGCTGGCCAGGATGAGCGAGCCCATCCGGCGCATTTCTTCCTTCAGGAGTCCGACCGCGTTTGTAAGTTCATTGCTGCGCAGGGAGTTGGAGCAGACAAGCTCTCCGAAATCCGGGGAGTGGTGCGCCGGAGAAAACTTCTCCGGCTTCATTTCCACAAGGTCTACATCAATGCCCCGGCGAGCCAGCTGATAGGCGCACTCCGAGCCGGCAAGACCCGCTCCGACGACTGTCACCTTGGGCATGGATGCATTCCTCCTTGTTTCCGCCGGTCCGTGTTCAGGCCTTCGCGGCTTTCCTTTTCCCGGTGCTCGTTTTCCGGGATGCCGTCTTTTTCGCAGCCGGTGCGGATTTCCGGGTTTGCGTCTTCTTTTCGGACCCGCCGGACGTTGTTTTTTCCTCCGCGCTCTGCCCGGAGGCCTTGCGGCGGTAGCTCCGCTTTTCCTCCGGAACGAATTCCGGGCAGGACTCATTGATGCAGAAGGGCTTCTTGCGGCCGCGGCCGCTGTGCTTGAACAGCGTCTTTCCGCAGCGGGGGCAGGTCTCCGCCGTCGGAACTTCCCAGGTCATGAATCCGCACTCCGGTCCCCGCTCGCAGGCGTAGAAGGTATACCCCTTGCGGGATGTCTTTTTCAGGATGCGGCTTCCGCACTTCGGGCAGCTGCCGGGCATAGCGATGACCAGCGGCTTGGTATAGTTGCACTCCGGGAAGTTCGGACAGGCGAGAAACCGTCCGAACCGTCCGTACTTAATAACCAGGTTGGCTCCGCAGTTCGGGCATTTTTCGTCCGTGACCTCTTCGGGGATCTTGACGCGGACGCCCTCCATATCCGTTTCCGCCTGATCCAGCTCCTGCGAGAAATCCGTGTAGAAGTCCTGCAGCACATCCTGCCAGGACCGCTTTCCGGCTTCAATCTCATCCAGCTGCGATTCCATGCCGGCGGTAAATTTCAGATCGACAATATCCGCGAAGTGATCCTCCATAACCTGCGTGACCGTTTCTCCCACGGGAGTCGGCTTCAGGTACTTTCCCTCCTTCACCACGTAATCCTTGGACATGATGTTGGAGAGAATCGGGGCGTAGGTGCTCGGGCGGCCGATACCGTTCGCCTCCATGGCCCGGATCAGCGTCGCTTCCGTATAGCGGGCCGGGGGCTGGGTAAACTGCTGCTGCGGGTCGAGCTTTTCCAGCAGCACCTGCTGGCCGGCGGCCATTTCCGGCAGCGGCCGGTGGGCCGTTTCGTCGTCCTCGTCCCGGGCATCCTCATAGACTGCCGTATAGCCGGGGAATTTCAGCTGCGAATAGTTGGTCTTGAACAGATGTTCGCCCGCCTTGATGTCAATGGCAACGCTGTCATAAACGGCGTTTGCCATCTGGCTTGCGGCAAAGCGGCACCAGATCAGCCGATAGAGCCGGTACTGATCCGGGGTCAGGCTGCCGCGCACCGCCTCCGGGGTGAGCGTGACGTCCGTAGGCCGGATCGCCTCGTGCGCATCCTGCGCGCCGGCGGCGCTCTTGTAGCGGCGGGGACCGCTGTAGTATTCCGCGCCGTAGCGGGACTGGATATAGTTCCCTGCCGACGCGAGGGCTTCCTCGGAAAGGCGCTGGGAGTCCGTACGCATGTAGGAGATAAGGCCGACGGTCCCGTGATCCTTTACATCCACGCCTTCGTAGAGGGTCTGGGCGACAGCCATCGTCCGGCGGGGCGACATGCCCAGGCGCCGGGACGCCTCCTGCTGCAGCGTGGAAGTAATGAAGGGAGGCGAGGGACTGCGATGCTTCTGGCCCTTTTTCACCGAATCGATGCGGAAGGGCCTGTCAGAGACATCCTGTATAATCCGGTCTACTTCCTCGCGGCTTCCCAGTTCCGTTTTCTTTCCGCCGGTGCCGTAATAGCGGGCGGCAAAGCTCGGCTGGTCCGGCTCGGCCTTCAGCCAGGCGTCCAGAAGCCAGTATTCCCTGCTCTGGAAGTTCTGAATCTCTCTTTCCCGATCGACCACCATGCGGGTCGCAACGCTCTGCACCCGGCCGGCGGAAAGGCCGCGGCGGACTTTCTTCCACAGAAACGGGCTGAGTTTGTAGCCGACCAGCCGATCCAGAATGCGGCGGGCCTGCTGTGCGTTGACCAGGTCAATATCTATATCCCGGGGGTCCTGGATGCTCTCCGTCACAACCCGGCGCGTAATTTCGTTGAACGTAACCCGACGGACTTTTTCGTCCGGCAGGTCCAGAAGCTCCTTCAGATGCCAGCTGATTGCCTCTCCCTCCCGGTCCGGGTCGGTTGCCAGATAGACCGCCGGCGCCTCTTTGGACAGCTTTCGGAGATTTGCAATCACATCTTTCCTTTCCTTCACCGGGATATACTTGGGCGTAAAGCCGTTTTCCACGTCCACGCCCAGGGTGCTTTTCGGCAGGTCCCGGAGATGGCCCATGGAAGCGACCACCGTATAATCACCGCCCAGGTACCTTCCGATGGTCTTGGCCTTCGCCGGAGATTCCACGATGACCAGATCCGTTGATTTCTTTTTTGCCATACATACCTCACACAATGAATTCTTTGCTCTTTTCCGATCCGCGGCTTTCCGCGGGGCTCGAATCCTGCCTGTCCGTCGGAAGCGGCCGTACCATTTCCCACATGAGAAGCGCTGCCGCGACGGAAGCGTTGAGCGATTCCGCAGTCGGAACCATCGGAATGCGCACCGCCGAAGTGCACTGCCGCAGAAGTTCCGGGGTAATGCCGCTGCCTTCGTTCCCGACAACCACCAGCGCTCCGCGCAGATCCGCCGTCCGGACGTCCGGTGCCCCGGGGTCCGGAACCGCCGCGATAAGCGGAAGTTTCCGCCGCCGGGCAATCTCGCCCGGATCTTCGGTTTCGACCGTAGGCTGCCGGAAAATAGCGCCCATGGAAGCCCGGATCGTGCGGGGGTGGTAAAGATCCGCGCAGGCGCCGGTACAGATCACCGCGTCCAGGCCGAACGCCGCCGCAGTGCGAAGAACCGTGCCCACGTTTCCCGGATCCTGCACATTTTCCAATACGATGCCGGAGCGGATCCGCTCCGGTTCGTCCCCTGCCGGCATGGCGATCGTAAAGAGCGGGCCGGGGCTGTTTTTCAGCCCGGAGACATAGGAATACAGGTCCGCCGGCACGCAGCAGGCCTGTGCATCCGGGAATTCCCTTCCCGGCTTCTGTTTCCATACGATGCTTACCGGCGAAAGACCGGCCGCTTCGGCTTCCCGCAGAGCCGTCTCTCCTTCGCAGACATACTGCCGCATTTCGCGGCGGAAGTCCCGATCCTCCTGCAGCCGGCGAATCCGCCGCAGAAAGGGATTGTGTCTCGATGTGATCGTCTCCATGGTCCGCTTTCCGGAAGACGGGCAGGGCCGCCTTCCTACCTTATTTAATGCATTTCGGAATAAACAATAAATCTTATAGCACCGAAATCCGCCGCTGTCAACGAAACCTTCCGCGGAGAAGGCAGTCCAGTGCGACCCCCAGGCCGGCATCGTCGTTGGAGAGCGTCACGGCCTTCGCGGCCTTCCTGACTTCCGGATCCGCGTTTCCCATGGCGATGCCGATGCCCGCCGACCGAATCATCTCCAAATCGTTCAGGTCGTCCCCGAACGCGGCAGCACCGGCAGGATCCAGGCCGAGCATTGCGCAGAGCTTCCGGAGCGCCGTCCCCTTGTTGACGCCCTGCGGGCTCAGTTCGATATTCACCGGAGAGGAGCGGGTAACCTCGCAGTCGGGGAAATCCCGCTGCACAGCCGCAAAGACCGCGTCCCGCTCCCGCGGGCCCGAAAAGTAGAACTGGACCTTCTGTATGGGCGCTCCGCATTCCAGCACCGCCCGGCGCAGGTCGGGCACTGGATCCCGGTAAGGAAGCATCATCGCCTCCAGCGCCGGGGACCGCAGAAGTGCCGGCATCGCGGCATAGGTTTTTTCCTCCATATAGCCGTGTCCCGCCTGGTAGACGTCACAGGGCCAGTCCCGGCTTTCGGCGTAGCGGAGGAATCTTTCCGCCGTTTCCGCACCGAATCCCTCCTGCAGCCGATAGGTCTGCTCCGCTTCATCCCAGAGACCGGCCCCGTTTTCCGTAATGGCGTAGCGGGTTCCGGGCAGACGCATCAGGACCGGCGGAATGGCCTTGCGAAGCCGGCCCGTTGCCGGAACCAGAAGCCGTCCGCTCTGTCCGGCCGCTTCCAGGGCCGTGCGGTTCCGCTCCGGAAGGTTTTTCTGCGAATCCAGGGCGGTGCCGTCCAAATCGTACGCGATCAGAGAAATATCCATGAACTTCCGAGTCCTTTCCCCATGTCTTTTCGGACTATACCACAGAAGAAAGAGGCGGCGCAACCGCAGCCCGCGCCCCGTCCGGAATCCGGGCGCAATCGCCAGAAAAGACAGCAGCCCGAAAGCTGCTGTCTTCCCTCTCTTCACATCTCTCTATATATAAGTTGTCCAGGTGTCTTTATGCCAGTCTTGCCTCCAGCTCGTCCAGCTGCTGCCGCAGTTCCTTCGGCAGCTTGTCGCCGAACTTCTTGTAATGTTCCTCGATCTCCCGGGTCTCCCCGCGCCAGATCTCCTTGTCCACCGTCAGCAGCTCCTTCATGACTTCCGGCGGCACGTCCAGGTCCGTCGTGTCGATGTCCTCCGGACGGGGCAGATAGCCGATGGGCGTTTCCACGGCGTCCGCCTTGCCGTCGCAGCGGTCCAGAATCCAGTTGAGAACCCGCATGTTGTCTCCGAATCCCGGCCAGAGGAAGTTGCCGTCCTCATCCGTGCGGAACCAGTTGACGTTGAAAATTTTCGGGGCCTTGTCGCCCAGCTTTTTACCCATATCCAGCCAATGCTGGAAATAATCTCCCATATGGTAGCCGCAGAACGGCAGCATTGCCATGGGATCGCGGCGCACGACGCCCACGGCGCCGGAGGCGGCCGCCGTGGTTTCGGAGGCCATAATGGAGCCTACGAACACCCCGTGCACCCAGTCACGGGACTGGTAGACCAGAGGAGCGCATTTTGCGCGCCGGCCGCCGAAGACCAATGCGGAAATCGGCACGGCCACACCCTTTTCAAAGGTCGGCGAGATGCACGGGCAGTTTTTCGCCGGAGCCGTAAAGCGCGAATTCGGATTTGCCGCGCAGGTGGATTTATCGGATTTGACAAACTGGCTGGATTTCCACGGATTTCCCTTCCAGTCGATGAGCTCGTCCGGAATTTCCTTCGTAAGACCTTCCCACCAGACCGTTCCGTCCTTGGGGTTGTAGGCAACGTTGGTAAAGATGGACCCGCTTTTCGTGGTGGCCAGTGCGTTCGGGTTGGAGTGCTCGTTGGTTCCCGGCGCCACGCCGAAAAATCCGTTTTCGGGATTGATCGCGTAGAGCTTTCCGTCCGGTCCGATCCGCATCCAGGCAATATCGTCGCCCACGGTCCAGACCTTGTATCCCTGGTCCCGGAAATACTTCGGCGGAATGAGCATGGCAAGGTTTGTCTTGCCGCAGGCGGACGGGAAGGCCGCCGCCAGATACCGGACCTCCCCTTTCGGGTTCTCCAGGCCCAGAATCAGCATATGCTCCGCCATCCAGCCTTCCTTCCAGCCCTGGTAGGAAGCGATGCGAAGGGCAAAGCACTTCTTGCCCAGCAGCACGTTCCCGCCGTAGGCGGAATTTACGGAAATAATGGTGTTGTCCTCCGGGAACTGGCAGATATAGCGTTTTTCCGGATCGATGTCACAGGAAGCGTGCAGGCCGCGTACCCAGTCATCGCTGTCGCCCAGCTTGTCCAGAACGGCCTGTCCGGTCCGGGTCATGATCGCCATGTTCAGCACGACGTATTTGGAATCCGTCACCTCCACGCCGAACTTCGCAAGCGGCGAATCGATGGGACCCATGGAATACGGAATGATATACATTGTGCGGCCTTTGTAGGAGCCGCGGGCAATATCGTACAGCCGCGCGTACATTTCCTTCGGATCACACCAGTGGTTCGTCGGTCCCGCATCCTCTTCCCTGCGGCTGCAGATGAAGGTTCTCCCCTCCACGCGCGCCACGTCGTTGGGACGCGTCCGGTGCAGATAGCAGCTGGGCAGCTTCTCCGGGTTAAGCCGGATCATCTCCCGGGTTTTTACGGCTTCCGCACGTATCTTCTCCAGCTGCTCCTCCGAGCCGTCCATCCAGACCACCCGATCCGGTGTCAGCAGCTGTTCACATTCCTTGAGCCATTTCAGCAGCCCCGCGTTTGTTGTACCCATAGCACTCTCTCCTGTTGCCCGACCCTGCGGATCCCTGCTGTTCCGGCAGACCGCAGAATTTTGGAAATATTCACAGAAACGGGATGCATATTTCGAATCCATCCGCGTTAAATTTGTGCAAATGCGCCAAATTGCAAGATAAAGTAATCGTAATCCTTTTAAGGGGGATCTTCAACATGTTATTAGAACTTGTTATGGAGCTATGAAGAGGACTTAATAGCCTTGCCCGTGTCCGGGTCCGTGTCCTTATCCTTCTCCGGCCGCCGCTGAAGCTCCCCCTCCAGGGTGCTCTTTCCGCTGGCGGCCAGCTTCCGCAGCGCATCCGCAAGACTCTTCTGCTGCTCCGGCGGGAGCGACACGGCCGCCTTGAGAAACGCCGCCGCGGATTTCATCTTATTTTCTCCCAGATCGTGCAGCGTCGGCTGCTCGGGGGCTGTTGCAATATCGTAGAGGCTTTCCACGAAGGATTCCCGTTCCGCGTCGGAAAGCTGCCGCAGCCATTTCGTCAGCGTGCTGTCCAGAAGCTCGCTGCTTCGCCGCAGCTCGGGACACGGCACCAGGCGATTGCGCTCGACCTGCCAGGTGAACGGATCGTGCTGCCAGACGCCTTTTCCGGTGCTGACCACATACTGCGGCGGAATATCGTTTTCCAGCAGAAGCCCGATGATAGAGCCTTCCGGCAGAACGCTCACAACCCGCGGAAGTATCGCCTTATAGGCGGGCATAGCCGTGACCTCCTCACGGAAGCCCGGTCCGTCAAAGGTGTAGACGCGCAGAATTTTCCGCTGCATTTCCTCCGAGCAGAAAACGGCCGAACTCACGGCAAAGTTTCCGCCCTTGGAATGCCCGGCGGCGATTACGGGCTCGGTCCCCTTCTGAAACCATTTCTCCAGATACGCAGCCGCTCGCAGCTGGCCCGGCGTACGGTAGAGAAAGGCCATGTTGAAATCCTCCTTCCAGCCGACAAGCGTTCCGTCTGTGCCGCGGAAAGCCGCAAACCAGATCGGTCCCGGAAGCCGGAAGCTTACGGCGGCAAACTGCAGTTCATGGGCGGCATCGGACTGCGCCGAGAATGCTCCCATCGGAAGGTCTCCGAAGCGGGGCGCTTCCGCCAGCGCCCGCAGGAGGGAAAGCTTGTCTTCCTTCAGGCCGTCCGCCGCCGGGGAGGAAAGAACCATCGCCGCAGCGTCCCGCAGGAGAATCGGCGGATCGAGGCTCTCGGGCACAATGCCGCCGAACGGCATGTACGAGAGCTCTGCCAGAACCAGACTGTCCACCGTATTCAGAGGATCCGCCTCGAAGGGTACATCTCCCCTCCACCGCAGGTAATCCACGATATTGGCCAACGTCGCATCTCCTTTCCCGCGCCGGATTCAGCCGATATAGAATTTTTTCCAGGGCCCCTCTGCCAGCGCCGCCGCACCCAGAACGCCCGCGTCATTGCCGAGGGAAGCGCAGGCAAGCTCCGGAATCGGAAGCACCGCGGAGCCGAAGCAGCAGTTTTCAAGTTTTTCCCGCACGGGACGCAGCAGCGCCTCCCCCTGCGCGGAAACGCCTCCGCCCAGAAGCACCGCCTGCGGACGAAGGATGTTGACGATGGCCCCGATTCCCTGTGCCAGGGCTTCCGTATATGCGTCGATCAGGGCTTCCGCCGTCGGATCGCCCGCTTCGGCGGCCTCGAAGGCCGTCTTGGCCGTCGCTTCCGCGGACTCCGCTGCGAATTTCCAGAGTGCGGAATCCGGATGCTCCTGCATGGCCTTCTGCGTATCTCGCACGAGGGCGGAAGCGGATGCGTAGCTTTCAAAGCAGCCCCGCCGGCCGCAGCGGCAGGCGGGACCGTCAAACGCATTCAGCGGAAGATGCCCCAGTTCCGCGCCGCCGTTGCAGAAGCCGCGGAAGATTTTTTTCCGGTAGATGATTCCTCCTCCGACGCCGGTGCCCAGCGTCAGCAGCACAAAGCTTTCCCACTTCTGCCCGCTGCCGTACAGGCTTTCCGCCAGCGCCGCACAGTCGGCGTCGTTGCCAAGCAGAACCGGAACATCCAGCATTTCCGCCACAATCGGGCCGAGGGCAAGATTCCGCCAGGGCAGGTTTGTCGCCTGCAGCACGACGCCGGCGTCCGGATCGACGACTCCCGGAACGCCGATGCCGACGCCCTTCAGCTGCTCCTCGGATACCCCGGCTTCCTCCATGGCACGCTTCGCGCTGCGCACAAGGCCGTTCAGAGTAACGGCCAGGTCCTGATCCCATCCGGTGGGTGCCGTAATCCGGGACAGAATCCTGCCCGCCCCGTCTGTAACGCTGGCCATCAGGTGGGTTCCGCCTACATCTACGCCTATATAGTATTTCTGCATGCTTTTCTCCCCCTTTACCGTTCGATAGGAATTCCGCTGCATCTTCCCGTACGGTTTTTATACGAGAAGCGGCAGAAAAAGTTTTGCCAGTCCGAGAAAAATAAAGAAGCCGAGTACATCCGTTGCCGTTGTCACGAAAATGGAAGAGGAGACCGCCGGATCCGCATGCAGCCGGTACAGGCACAGCGGCACCAGAAATCCGAAAATTCCGGAAACCATCAGGTTTCCGATCATCGCCAGCAGTACGATGAGTCCCAGATAGAAATTGCCGTAGACTAAATAGACAATCATTCCGGTTACAAATCCGTTGATGGCTCCGTTTGCGATCCCAAGCAGAATTTCCTTTCCGAAGGATCGGCGGGCCTGCGCCGCGGAAATATCCCCCCGCGCAAGCTCCCGAACGAGAATCGACAGCGTCTGGGTCCCGGCGTTGCCGCCCATGCCGCTGACTATGGTCATGATGGCCGAAAGCGCTACCACCTGGGCAATGACGCTTTCAAAGCTCTTCACGACGGCCGAAGCCAGAAAGGCGGTGGCAAGGTTGATGAGAAGCCAGGGAAGGCGCATGCGCAGAGACTGCCGAAACGGCGTATCCAGGCGCTCTTCCTTGTTGACGCCCGCCATTTCCAGCATGTCTTCGTCATACTCTTCCACGATGACGTCGATAACGTCGTCCACCGTGACGATGCCCAGGATCCGGCCCCGGGCGCTGACTACGGGAATGGCCGGAAGGTCGTATTTGGAAACCAGCTTCGCGACCTCCTCCTGGTCCACCTCCGGCGTCACGGAGATGACATGCGAATCCATGATGCTTTCCAGGGTCTGATCCCGGGGTGTCGTCAGCAGATCCCGGAGGTCCGCAGTCCCGACCAGCGTGCTGTCCGTATCGATGACGTAAATCGTTTCAATTATTTCCGTCCGGGGCGCGATTTCCCGGATCTTGTCCAGGCACTGTCCGATGCTCCGCTCCTTTTTCAGAGCGATGTAAGCCGTGCTCATCAGACCGCCGGCCGTATCTTCCGGATAGGCAAGCAGCTGCCGGACGATCTTCCGGTCGTTCGCCTGCATGCGGTCGACGACCTGCTTTCGCTTTCCGATCGGGAAATCCCCCAGCAGGTCGACGATGTCATCCTTCTGCATGTAGCCGAAGGCGTCAATGAGCTCATCGGGGTCCATTGTCTTTGCCAGACGGTAGCGCAGCTGATCCTCCGCGTACTCCAGAACCTCCGCCCGCTGCGAGGTATCCAGAAGCGCCAGAAGCATTTCCAGCTGCTCATCGTCAAACTCTTCCGCCTCTAGGGCAAGGTCCGCCGGCTCTTTTTCCTCGAAATACGCCTGGATTCCTTCCCGGTCGCCCGCCTGGGTCAGTTCAAGGAGTTTCCCCATGGCATTCGCCTCCCGCATTGCAAATTTAAATTGCTTCTATTTTCGATCCCCGAACGCCTTCTGCAGCTGCTGTTCCAGGTCCCGCAGCTGCTCTTCCTCCCGGGCTCGGCGCTGGACCGCGCTTTCCTTTTCTTCCCGGGCCTCTGCTTCCGGATCCCCGGGCTCCGGAACGGACGGCGCATCCTTGCTGTGCGCAGCCGCCCCCAGTTCCTGCAGCTGCTGTTCCGTCTTGTCCCGCAGCGTTTTCAGATTTTCCCGGATCGCTTCCGCCTCATCCATTGTTCCTGTCCTTTCTCCACCGGTCAATTCGCTTCTCGGCTTCCCGCAGCGTAATGGATTCTCTTTGCGCGATTTTTGCCAAATCGTCGTATTCGTACTTTTCCCTTCTGGTTCCGTAGCCTTCCGCCGTCTTGCACCGTACCGGCCCCCAGGGGGTCTCCAGCGTCTGCGTCCTCCGTTCAAGGACAAACCGATCCATCAGCTGGGAGCGGATGCCGAGCGTTTCCGTCGCCGCGAAAAGGCACCGGGCAAGGCGCTCCTGATCCTCCGGACGGCACAGACAGCAGAGCAGCGTTCCGGGCCGGTTCTTCTTCATGCCGCAGGGCAGCGTATAGACATCCAGGGCGCCTTCCGCCAGAAGACGCTCCTGCGCATAGCCCAGCGCTTCGGGCGTCATGTCGTCCAGGTTTGCCGAAAGCCGGCAGACGCGGTCGGTCCGCTCCTCCCCGCGCTCGGCAAGGAAAATCCGGGTTACGTTGGCGGCGGGAAGATCCCGCGTTCCCGTGCCGGTTCCGATTTTCCGGATCTGCAGAAGCGGAAAATTTTCAAAGCGCGACACAAAGTGCCGCAGCAGCGCGGCGCCTGTCGGTGTGCACAGTTCCGCCTCCACGCTTCCCGCGTAGCAGGGAATTCCCTTCAGAAGCTCCGCCGTCGCCGGAGCGGGCACGGGGAGAAGTCCGTGCGCCGCGTGCACCCGGCCGAATCCCGTGCATACAGGGGAACACAGGATTTCCTCCGGCGCGATCGCCTGCATCAGCCAGCAGACATTGACAACGTCCGCCATCGCGTCCAGGGTACCCACTTCGTGAAAATGAATATTCTCCGGGCGGATGCCGTGTGCCCTGGCTTCCGCCTCGGCAAGCGCGTCGTAAACGGCAAGCGCATTTCGGCGGACCGGTTCCTCCAGCGGCAGGGCGGCAATCCGCTCGCGCACCTGCGAGAGCGTCGCATGCACCGAATGGTGCGCCGGATGTTCTTTTTCCCTTCCGTCCTGCGCCTCGTTTCCGCGGATTTCCCCTTCGATTCCTTCCTCACGGCCGCGGCAGAAAACGGAGACATGGGTCCCCTGCAGTCCGCATTTGGAGTCCGGTTCCGCCTTGATTTCCACCAGACCTCCGTAAAGGGAATTGAGCGCTTGCAGCGCCTTCTCCGGATCCGGCTGCAGTTCCAGCAGCGCCGCCGTCAGCATATCCCCCGCCATTCCCATGGAAGCATCTATAAACAGTACTTTCATCTTTTCTCCCGTCTCTTTCTGTCCATTTATTTCCGTCGCGCCGGTTCCTCTTCCGGCCTCGGCACAGGATCCACCCGCACCGCCGCAAACAGATCCGAAAGAAGCGCCCGGAGCTTTGCCTGCTCCGCCTGCGCCCTCGGCAGCTGGGATTCCGGGAACTGCAGCAGCGCGCCGCCCTGCCGGACCCTTGCCCGGAAATCCGTGTAGCCTGCCTCCGCCAGCCGATCCTCCGCCGTCTCGATGCGGCGGAGCGTTTCCGGCGCAATCGCATCGCCGGTCTGCAGCCTCGTCGCAAGGCAGGCGTAGGAGGGCTTGTCTCCGGTAAACAGCCCGGCTTCCCGGGACCGTTTCCGAATCTCCGCCTTCGTAAGACCGCAGAGCCGCAGCGGGCTCACAATCCCCTGCTCCCGCAGCGCGCGCATGCCCGGACGATCCGCCGCCGCGTCGGAGGCGTTGGTGCCGTCCATCACGAGCGTCCAGCCGTCGGCTTCCGCCGCTTCCCGGATCGCGGAAAGGAGGCGGGTCTTGCAGAAATAGCACCGGTCGGCAGGATTGGAAGCGATGACCGGATCCGATAGGATGTCGACCGTAAGAATCTGCAGCTCCTGCTACAGCTGTGCCGCAAGGCGCCTGGCATCCCGCAGCTCGAATTCGGGCTGGAATGCGGTCTTGACATAGTAAGCCCGGACCCGGGCGCCGGCCTGCACCGCCGCCCAGAAAAGATATGCGGAATCCGTCCCGCCGGAAAAGGCAAGCGCAGGCTTCGGGTGCTCCCTGAAAAATTCCTCCAGCGTCACGGCAGCACATCCTCTTTCTGCCGCATGTGATTTATCATATGCGCCATATAGCCGGCGCCGAAGCCGTTGTCGATATTGACGACGGAAACGCCGCTTGCGCAGGAATTGAGCATGCTCAGAAGCGCGGCAAGGCCTCCGAAGGAAGCGCCGTAGCCTACACTGGTCGGCACGGCGATCACGGGGCAGTCCGCAAGTCCGCCGATGACGCTGGGCAGCGCCCCTTCCATGCCCGCCACGGCGATGATGACGGACGCCTCCATGACGGCGTCAAGGTTGAGAAAGAGCCGGTGTATGCCGGAAACCCCCACATCGTAGAGCCGGCGGACCCGGTTTCCGAGAAATTCCGCCGCACAGGAGGCCTCCTCCGCAACGGGAACGTCGCTGGTGCCGCCGGTGGCAACGACAATCGTTCCCAGACCGGACGCCGGATGCGCAGGTCCGATAATCCCGGTATGGGATGCTTCCCGGTAATCCAGTGCAACTTCCGCTGCCAGATACTCCGCTGCTTCCGGGCTGAGCCGGGTAATAAGGATGCTTTTCTGGCCGTTGCGGAGCATGGTTCGGGCGATGCCCCGGATCTGCTCCTTTGTTTTTCCGGCACCGAAGATAACTTCCGGCACGCCCTGCCGGATGCCCCGGTGCAGGTCTACTTTCGCGTAGTCCTCCACCTCGGCAAAGGGCTCTGTCTTCAGCTGCAGCACGGCATCCTCGATGGAGGTTTTCCCGCTGCGCACATTTTCCATCAGTTCGTACAGAAATTGCTTGTCCATCGTTTGCTTCCTCTCATGAAACCGTTCGCCCGCTCCCGGGCAGAAAGGTCCAGTAGTGATATATGTTCATGTCCCAGGGCTCATCTTCCCCGTGATTTCCGAAAAACCCGTAAACCCGGTGGCAGCCGTGATCCGGGGCGAACGCGATGACGGCGTTGTGCCCGCGCCAGTGTTGCCGGACCTGCGCCTGCAGTGCTTCGAATGTTTCCAGGTTCTTCCGAAGCGCCCGGAGCGCCGGCGGTCCCGTAGGGCTGCTGCGATGCATCCAGTAGTCATAGTTTCCGTTGTATACGACAATCAGGTCGTACGCGTCTTCCGCAATGAGCTCGCGCGTCTTTTCGTTGACCGCCCGGACCGTGGGCAGAATAAAATAGTCCGCCCGGCGGCGCAGAAAAATTCGGGCTATGCTGTCTCCCGCGGTGGAGACAATCGCCGCCTTTCGGCCGGCCGCCGCCAGATCGTCAAAGACCGTAGGCACTTTGAGAACCGGCTTGCGGTAGCTCTGGATGCCATGCACGGCCGGGCGCACGCCGGTGTACATTGAAGCAAAGCAGACCGGCGTCACCGGCGGCGTAACGGAAAGCATGGGAAGCTGCAGTTCCGTATCCGCCCGCAGTTTCCGGAACACGTCCGGGGCGGCGCTCTCCAGCACCGATCCGATGGCGTCCGGATTGTAGATCAGAACCCGGCTGCAGGGTTCGCCCGCGAATTTCGCGCCGGCTTCCCGCAGGACCTCCTCGAGAGGCTCTGCCGCGTCCGGATGCGGCTGGACCTGCAGCAGGGCGTCAATTGTCCCGCAGACCCGGGTTATGCTGATGGAATGAAACGCGTTGATATCCAATTCCTTTCCCCCTTACGCCACGGGAACCACCGCGCCGACGGTGGACACCAGGGAACTTATAAATACCAGGATCTGAAACGGAACGGTTCCGAAGCGTCCGCAGATTGCGGACTGTCCGACCCTGTTCCGGGATCGATGATATGCCAGAATAATGCCCAGACCGGTCAGTACCTGAATGACGCTTGCAAGGCGCGTAAAGCCCACGAAGGTGGACAGGCCGAGCAGCGCCACCGCAAGGCACGGCAGCGACGCGGCAAAATAGCTCGGCCGCGTTCCCCAGTGCGTCTGCTCGTTGATGATATCCCGCAGATTGAGTACATTGGCCCAGAAAGACGTGGACAGTGCCAGCAGCGTAAAGATGTATCCTACGACGGCAACCCAGCCGCCCAGATGCCGGGACAGATCCACCAGGGCCCCGTCTTCGGTGATGCTGCTTCCGGTTCCCACCAGCGTCATTACGGTGATGAGAATAATCATGAAAAGGTTCAGGCCCGTGCCGGCGGCAATCGCGCGCCGAATCTGCCGGGCGTCCCCCTGCAGGCCCTTTACGACCTGCGGCACGGACATCACCGCGGAAAGGGAGAACGATACCATCCCGTACAGGGCCAGGACGTTCCGCGCCGAATGGAATTTTGCGATGAAATCCCCGCTCGGATGCAGAAAGCTTGCCACGAAAAGCACGCCGATAACGGCCAGCATGGAAAACACCGATATCTTCTCGCAGACGCCCACTGCCTTCATTCCGAAAGCCACCACCAAAGCGGCCAGTACATAGTACAGGACCATGCCCAGCCGGGTGCTGATGCCGAACCAGCTGTGAAAGACCGCGGCGGCGCCGGCGATGAAGCCGCTGACGTTCAGCAGCACGGAAAGCCCCAGCAGGGCAAACGCGAGCCAGGTCGCGAAAGTCTTCAGCTTTCCGGCGAAAAGCTCCGCCTCAAAGCACTTGATGAACTGCAGTCCGCCGTTGTTCAGGCTCAGTTCCGCGATCATGAAATGCAGAAGAAGATTGATCACGTATACGACGGCGAGGACCAGAACAATGTCCAGCCAGCTGTTGCGCGAAGCAAGATACGGCACCGCCAGGATGCCGGAGCCGACGCCGTGTCCTACGATAATGCTTGAAGCCTCAAGAAAGGTCAGTTTGGATTCTCCCTGAATTTTCTGTTCCATTCCCCCGTCGCCGCCGCAGGCGGCACTCCTTATAAGAATTGAATCACTCGGCCGTTTTCAGTCTTTTATGCGGAAATACAGCTGGCTCTGCCCGCCGCTGCTCTCCCGTTCCTCCCATTCGCAGATCCCCAGGGATTTGAGAAAAGAGGAGAGCTTCTTGTATCCGTAGTTCCGGACATCGAATTCGGGCATGCGCTTGGAAAGCTGCGTGCCCACCATGCTGGTGATCATCCAGTCATCATCGTCGGAATATTTGTCAAAGATGGTCTGCAGAATATTCCGGACGCGGTTCAGGTCCTGCGCCCGCTTCTTTTCCATCTTCCGGCGCTCCCCGGCTTCCGACTCCGCCGCCGCCTTGTTCCTGGCCTTCGGCTTGTCGGATGCTTTCTTCTTTTCGTCCGTTTCCGTCTGCTCCGCCTCGGCGGCTTCCTTCTGTCTCTGCTCGTAGAGCATATCCAGGAATTTGAATTTGTCGCAGGCAGAGATAAACGGCTGCGGCGTATAGCTCTCCCCCATGCCGATAACCTTTTTCCCGGCCTCCCGCAGGCGGGCGGCCAGACGCGTGAAATCGCTGTCGGAGGAGACGATGCAGAAGCCGTCCACACGATCCGTATACAGCAGATCCATGGCGTCGATAATCATCGCCGAATCCGTGGAGTTTTTCCCGGTGGTATAGCTGTACTGCTGAATGGGGATAATCGAGTTTTCCAGGAGAACCTGCTTCCAGCGCGTCATCTGCGTGCTGGTCCAGTCCCCGTAAATGCGCTTTGTTGTCGCTGTACCGTCGTTTGCCGTTTCATCCAGGATGATTTTCACATATTTCTCCGACACGTTGTCCGCGTCAATGAGAACGGCAAACCGCAGTTCATTTTCCATTGCGTTCCGATTTCCTTTCTGTTATTTTCGGCACCTTTCCGGCGTTTCCGGCCGCCCGCCCGATCATCCGATCGAAAGCCAGGCCGCGAGAAGGCCGTACATTTCCCGGACAAAGTACGTGGGAAACAGCCAGAACCGCGTTCCCGCCGCTGCGGGGCTCGGGTCGAGGCCGGATTTTTCCGCTTCATACATCGCTCGGCATTCATGAAATTCGTTCGTGACGATGACCACCGACGGGGACAGATTTTCCCTTCGGATAAGCGCCGCCGAGAAACGAAGGTTTTCCGCCGTGGACGTGGATTCCGCTTCCAGGAAGATGCGATCTGCGGAAATGCCGTGCGCCTCCAGCCAGTCCGCCATCGCCTCCGCCTCGGAAATCTGCTCTCCGCTTCCCTGCCCGCCGGAAACGATGCAGGGGGCTTCCGGATGCTCTTCCAGGTACGATTCCGCGCGGAGGAGCCGCTCCTCCAGCATAATGCTGGGAGTCGTCCCGTCTACCTGGGCGCCCAGAACCACCACGGTCCCCTCATCGGCAGGGCGGCGCAGCGCCGCTCCGAAGATGCAGACCGCGAGAACCATGGCCAGGAGAAGAACGGCGGCAAGGAAAACGCAGACAATGCGATAGAAGACCCGCCAGCCGGTTTTTCGGCAGCGTGCCCGAGCCTTCTGTCTGCACTGCGGCAGCCGCAGAAGAAGCAGGCTGAGCAGGCCGAAGACAATAAGTCCGGTGATGTTTCCGATGTTGTGGATTCCGATGAAAACCGGAATTAGAAACAGGCAGAAGACCGCCAGACTCAGCCCCAGGGCTGCTGCCCGCCCGGCAGAGAATGGCTTTTGCTCGGGCATGCCGCATATTCCCCCTTGTGTGCCGATTGCCGCGGGACATCCGGGATGCCTCACAACCGCATTTATTATATCCCATCGAACCTCGAACGTCTATCCGCGGCGGACTCTCCGCCGCATTTTTTCTCCGGAAAATCCGTGCCGGTCCTTTGTCCTCCGCCGGGTGCCGTGTATAATGGAAGCGGAAACGCACCCGGACGTCTCCGGGAAGAAGGGAGCCTGCCGCATGCCGCAGAAAGCGAAGTCTGGAAAATCCTCAAGCCCCGGCGCAAAGCGCCGGCGTACTCTCCCGCTTCTCCTCTGTATGGGGCTTCTTCTGGTGCTTTTTTCCGTTTTCGGTCTGTCCGCATCGCCGCAGCAAACCCCGCCCGCCGCCTCCGCGGAAATTACGGCGGAGCTTGTTTCCTCCCCGCTGCTCGAAGGCTTTGATCCGGATTCTCCTGCCTCCTACCGGGGGCTTGCCGCCACGGTCGTCCATGACAACAAGCCCTATTTCGCCGCCGAGAACTACCCGTCCGGATCCTGGGAGTACTATTCCGATCTCGATGCGCTGGACCGCTGCGGTCCCGCCATGGCGTGCGTCGGCACCGATCTGATGCCTACGGAGGAGCGCGGCGAAATCGGGAGCATCCATCCCACCGGCTGGCACCTCGTAAAATACGAATGCGTGGAGGGAAAATATCTTTACAACCGCTGCCACCTGATTGCCTATTCCCTCTCCGGGGAAAATGCCAACGTCCGGAACCTTATCACGGGTACGCGCTATCTGAACGTGCAGGGAATGCTCCCCTATGAAAGGCAGGTCGCTTCCTATGTGGAGGATACCGGCCGGCACGTCCTCTACCGCGTAACGCCCGTATTTTCCGGGGACAACCTGCTGGCAGACGGTGTTCTGCTGGAAGCGGTTTCCGTGGAGGATCACGGCGCAACGCTTGAATTCTGCGTTTACTGCTACAATGTGCAGCCGGGCGTCGGCATTGACTATGCAACCGGCGACAGCTGGGAGCAGGGCGAAGCCGCAGCCGGCGCGGAAAAATAGCGGCGGCTCCGCCTGGAGAACCGCGGAACCGTCCGCCGATCCGGATTTGAAAAGAAAAGGGAGGTTCCCCGCAGCCTGTGTGCGTGGAGCCTCCTGCTTTTTCTTCGATGCGCATTATTCCGAAATTATTTCTGCGCGTCAAAGTCCGGGGAAAACGCCAGATAACCCTCCAGGGCGCTCTGCGTTGCCGTATAGTAGGTCTTATCCTTATTTACGGCTGCAATGCTCTGCATTTCCTCGTCCGTAAGCTGAAAGTCGAAGATGTCAATGTTGGCACGGATGTGATCCGGGTTTTTCGAGCCGGGGATGACGACATCCTGATTCTGTACATGCCAGCGGAGAATGATCTGCGGCGCGCTCTTTCCGTATTTCTCCGCGAGAGCCTTGAAAACCGGCTCCTGCTGCAGTGCCTTATCGCCGTGTCCCAGCGGATACCAGGCCATGAGAACGGCGCCAATGGAGGCAAGGTACGCCTTGAGTTCCTTCCTCTGTGCATAGGGGTGCGCTTCCGTCTGGATCACGGCCGGCTTAACGGTCATGTCCGCGGCAAATTTCCGAAGTTCTTCCTCCGGGAAATTGGATAGTCCGATGGAGCGTATCTTCCCGGTCTGCACGGCATCTTCAATCGCCCGGTATGCGCCTTCCGTATCGCCTATCGGCTGATGCAGAAACAGCAGATCAATGTA
Organism: uncultured Eubacteriales bacterium; assembly: GCA_900313925.1. GTDB lineage: Bacteria > Bacillota > Clostridia > Oscillospirales > Oscillospiraceae > UBA2922. Next base: position 42,506 of record OMTF01000042.1, read on the forward strand.
GTCGGTCTGCAGCCGGCGCAGCGTGTCATCAATGGCATCGGCCGCCTTTGCGTAAACGCTCGGCCAGAGCTTCGTGGAAAGATAGACCTTATCGCGGGAAACGCCGGCATTTCGGATCGCTCTTCCCACTGCTTTTTCGTTCAGATAGGCATTTGCTGTATCCACCAATTCGTAACCGCTCTGCAGGGCGGAAGTCACGGCCGCCTGCGCATCGTCCGGCTCCATAAGAAAGGTTCCGATTCCAAGAGCGGGTATTGTCGTGCCATTGTTAAGTGTAAACCGTTCCATGCTGTATCCTCCATTATTCTGGTTTTTTCTAGAACAGGTATTTTCCCTTTCGATGCACATGCTAACACGGGCTCTTTCGTTCGTACAGTGCCGTTTGCCTATACTTCTATGCGCGGCATGAATAGCATATTTAATCCGCGGCCTCCCTGATACCGGCAAGATTCCCCTGCAGCACCGAAAAAAAGATCCCCGCCCTCTCCGGGCAGGGATCCTCTTTATTTAGGTTCCGGGCTTATCTGGCCGCTGTCTTTTTCCTGTGTTCTGCAGCCAGTACGCCGGCTCCCGCCGTGATCAGCAGGAGAATATAGAGCATAAGGTTGCTGCTGTCGCCTGTATTCGGGCCGCTGCCGGCTTTCTCTTCCGTCCATTTTGCCGTCAGCGTCACGTTTCCGGTTCCCTCTACCGTTTTTACCTTCTCGCCGGCTTCGTTATACCACCCGTCGAATTTATAGCCTTTCTTCACGGCATCCTGCAGTGCGACCGGATGCGCCACATCGTATTTTGCCGGGTTCGGGTTTTCCGCTCCGTCACAGCCAAGGTAGGTAATCGTATAGGCAATGGGATCCGCCTTTACGAAAATGGTTGTGTTCTTGGTAACCGGATCGTTGAAGTTATATTCCTGCGTCATGGCGTCATCGGTGTAGAACTTCCAGCTATAGCCTTCTGCCGGTATCGGTTCTTCCGCCTTGTCGCCCGCCTTTACCATAACCGAATCCGTATAATCTCCCTGAAAGTCCACCGAAAAGTACACCTGCGGATTAAGCTCGGTTTCGCTCGTCAGGTAATCCGTATGGTACGGGTCGTTACAATTCTCATAATACACCATCAGTTTGCAGTCGCGGACATCCCCCGGAATCTGGAAATTCGCCGCATCGGAGCCGGAATTGGGATCGTAAAAGTCATAGTAGATAACCTGATTGTCCCGCAGTACATACAGGCCGATATAATTATTGCCGGATGTATCCTGCCCGGCCTGCCAATTCGAAAGGGAAATCTCCAGATTCGAATAGAGTGCACCGCTGTCGTCCGCGAAGAAGGTCAGTGTTGAATCGCCGAAATCCAGGGTGCCAAAATCCGAGTTTTCTTCCGGAATAATCAGGGAGAGCTTGAAGGTCCGGTCGAAAGACTCCGTCGTCAGGAGGGATTCCGTCGGATTCTCCTTTACATCCTCTGTACCGGTTACGGACGCATAGCCTTTTGCGTTCTGCAGACTCATGACCGGGCGGACGGCATGTTCCTCGTCGACGGGAAAGCATGTCACAAAGCTGTCATAGCTACCATACCAGTCAATTACATAAGCCGCATTATCAAAGATCCCGTCTCCGTCCGGTACGGTGTCCTGCAGCCAGTATTGAACGGTATGGCCGTTTGCCCCTAAATCCTCTATAGTCTCTTCCGCTTCCGCCTTTGCGCTCCAGTACGGGTTGTTGTAGCAGTATCTTGATTCAACCCCTTCTGCTTCCTCTTCCGCCGTTGCCGGAAACCAGGCTCTTATCTGGGCAAGCGTAGGAAGCTCAAAGCCTGCGGCGCCTCTTTCCTTTGCGTTGAAAAGTTCCAGGAATCCGTCACTCGAATTCAGCCACTCGTGGATGGAGCTGCTCTGGTAATCCGCATTCGACGTACCCCACTTTTCATAGTCGATATTCGTGTTTGCAAGCAGGGTGTCCTGCTCTTTTACCGTCCAGGCGAGATCGCCTGCGGAGCCGTCTACCTGATAGGGTGCGTAGCTTCCGTAATACACGATATCCCCTGTCTGCAGCTCCGAAATATCAATGATTTTGCTTGCCGGCTCCGGCTCTGCCTGTGCGGTTACAGGGGCAATGGAAATAAGCAGAAGCAAAGCAAGTGCAAGACTGAAAATCTTTTTCATAGATAGATATTTCCTCTCTTTCCTTATCCAATATCCAAAAGTCATTTCTTCTTTCCTGATTATACCACAGTCTTTCCAAAAAACAGGAAGAAATGGAATCTTTATGCAGTTTCCTCTTAATGCGCTGACTTTCCCGCCGATTCCGCACTCCATCCTTGATCGCAAGATGTCGGTTTTGTTGCTGTTTCCGCGGCCTTATGGTATGATTTCGGCAAAAAAATGCAGTATTGCCGTACAGACATTATACGGACTTTCTGAAGGTTTTCGCCTTTTTATTTTCGGAAGTTGGACCGTATGTTGTGCGTTCGGCTGGTTTGACAAAGGAGCTACAGTCATGATAGAAATTTATCTTCTGGAGCAGCTGGACGCCTTTGCCCGCTGTGGGACACTCTCCGCAGCGGCGGAGGAACTGCACATCTCGCAGCCGACCCTTTCCCGCTCCATGCAAAAGCTGGAGGAGGAGCTGGACTGCCCCCTTTTTATCCGCGGGAAAAATTCCATTGCCCTCAACGAAACGGGAAAGTATGCCGCCGCCTACGCCCGGCGCATTCTGGATCTGCATGCGGAGATGCTCCGGCAGGTCCGTACGTATGACCGGTCTCTGCATACTATTCGGCTGGGAAGCTGCGCGCCCGGACCCGAAGCGAAAATTCTGCCGCTTCTGACCCGCTGCTTCTCGGAATATTCCGTAACCGCGACGCTGGAACCGGATACGGATGCACTCCTGGCGGGGCTTCGCAGCGGCGACTATCAGTTCCTTCTGCTTCCCTACCCCGTAGAAGAGGAGGATCTTTACTGCCAGTTCTATGTTTCTGAGCGCCTTTGCGCCAGCGTGGACCGGATGCACCCGGCATACGGCTACAAGGAGATAAGTTTTCAGCAGATGGACGGGCAGAACTTTGTCATGTTCGCCCGGGTCGGCATCTGGGAGCAGCTCGTGCGGGAAAAGATGCCGCACGCGAAATTCTTTAAGCAGGAGGATTTGGAAGCACTGACGGAAATTACCGCCTCCTCCGATCTTCCGTCCTTCTCGACAGATCTCTCCCTTTCCCTTGCGCTGCGGGAGCCTAATCCGGAGCGGCACAATATTCCTTTTTCCGATCCGGAGGCAACCATGCGGTTTTACCTCTGCTGCCGGAAGGAAATCGTGCACCGCTGCAGACGGTTCCTGAAGAGCGCCGCCGGATAGACCTCTGCCGAAGGGGCGCAGAAACCGGCTGTCCGAAGGCCCTATTTTTGTGCAAAACTTCCTTTGCTTTTTTCCAAAAATCTTATAAAATACAGTCGAAACTGAGCAGCAAAGCGTAAGTCCGAGTTTTCGGACCTGCGCTTTTTTATTATGTCTAATTTTATAAAGGGGGAATTTCTATGGCGGAAGAGAAACCGTCCAGTACTTTTCTTCTCACGGAGCGCCCGGCGGAGCTCATGCGCCGGTATTCGGTGCCCTGCATCATCTCTCTGCTGGTGGCTGCGCTGTATAACATAGTCGATCAGATTTTCATCGCCAACGCAAGCTACCTTGGCTCCGCCGGCAATGCGGCAAACACCGTGGTATATCCGCTGACCGTCGTAGCGTTATCCCTTGCGGTCATGGTCGGCGACGGCTGCTGTGCCTATGTAAGCCTTTGCCTTGGCTCCGGCCGGACGGAGGATGCCCACCGGAGCGTGGGAAACGCCATCGTCCTGTGTGCAGCCGTAAGTCTTCTCCTGACTGCCGTCCATTATCTTTGCATGCCGGCACTTCTGCACGCCTTCGGCGGCGACGTCAGTCCCCAAACCTACGCTTACAGTGTGGAATATTTTACCTGGATTGCGGCAGGCATCCCGTTTTACATGCTTGGGCAGGCTCTGAATCCGATTATCCGAAGCGACGGCAATCCGAAATTTGCCATGAAGGCCATTCTGGCAGGCTGCATTACGAATCTTGTTCTGGATCCCGTGTTTATTTTTCTCTTCCGCTGGGGCATGCTGGGGGCCGCGCTGGCTACCGTTCTTGGCCAGGTTCTGACCGCTGCACTTTCTGTATGGTACCTCTTCCATCTGAAAACCGTACGGCTTGCGCGGAACAGCTTCCGGCCGGATTTTCGCCTCATCCGGCGCTTTCTGCCGCTTGGCATTACGAGTTTTCTTTCCCAGATTGCCATTGTCGCGTCCATGCTTGCGATTCAGAACATGGTCGTGCGCTGCGGTTCGCAGGACCCAATTTTCGGACAGGAGGAATACGCACAGATCCCCATGGCAGTTCTCGGCATCGTGATGAAGGTCTTCCAGATTGTAATTTCCATCGTTGTCGGGATGGCCGCGGGAACCATTCCCGTTGCCGGCTATAACCGGGGAGCGGGGCGCAAGGATCGCTGCCTTGCACTGTTCCGCCTGCTGCTTCGCTGGGAGGCCATGGTCGGTCTCATCGCCCTTGTGATCGTGGAAGTCTTTCCGAGAGCTCTCATCGGGATTTTCGGCGCGGCGCAGGAAAGTCCGTACTACACGGAATTTGCCGTGCGGTGCTTCCGGGTCTATCTCTGCATGATCGTGCTGGCCTGCATTAACAAAGCCTGCTTTATCTATCTGCAGGCTCTGGGTGATGCCCGGTCCTCTTCGGTGCTGTCCCTTGTGCGGGAAATCCTTTTCGGCGTCGGCCTTGCCCTGCTTCTTCCCCTGTGGTTCGGCCTGGACGGCGTGCTTTACTCCATGCCCGCCTCCGATCTGCTGACCTTTGTGCTTTCCGTTTTTGTGATTTCGTCCACCGTGAAAAAACTCCGCACTCCGGAGGAAAAGCGTGGGAAAGAAGTGCAGAAGACGCAGAACCTCTCCGCTGCCGTCTGACGCGGGGACGGGGACTGGCAAACCCCGAACCGGATTTTGGGCCGGATCGGGGTTTCGCATTGCTTTCTTCGGTCGTGCCTGGCCTATTCGGGAGCTAGGTAGCAGGCCTTCATATGTCCGTTAATAAGGCCCGCTGACTGCAGGTAGGAATACATTGTTGTGGAGCCCACAAAGCGCATTCCCCTCCGGTACAGATCCTTTGCCAGGGCATCGGAAACCGGGCTTGTGGTTCTTTCATCGCAGGGCTCCCGGAGCGTCCGGCCGCCCGTAAAGCGCCAGAGATAGGCGTCAAAGGAGCCGAACTCCTTCTGCAGGCTGCAGAAAATCTGGCTGTTGCGGATGCTTGCCTCAATTTTCCGCCGGTTCCGGATGATCCCCGGATCGGCCATCAGCCCGTCCACCTTTGCCGTATCAAAGGCTGCCGTTTTTTCGGGGTAGAAGCCCTCATACGCCTTGCGGAAGTTTTCCCTCTTATGCAGAATGCATCGCCACGAAAGACCGGCCTGGAACGTTTCCAGGATCAGAAGCTCATACAAGGCCCTGTCATCATGCAGGGGCTTTCCCCACTCTTCATCATGGTACTTCACATAGGCGGGATCCGACAGGGGGACCCAGCTGCAGCGGGTTTTTCTGTTTTTCCTTTCCGGGTCTGTCATTGGGAAAGTTCTTCCTTTCTCAGTCTCGGTGATCGCACTTTCGGCAGATGGAGATTCTGTAATCGCCAACATCTTTATGATAGTGTCCGGCCCACTGGCAGATGCTCTGAAGAATGGGAACGGTTGTTTCTCCTTTGGCTGTCAGGCTGTACTCCACCCTGGGCGGAATTTCGTTATAGGATGTCCGGCATACAATGCCGTCGGAAATCATTTCCTTCAGCGTCGAAGCAAGAACAGCATCCGTGATGTTGTACATTTCGCCGCGAAGCTCGCTGTAGCGCAGCGTTTTCCGGCTGTAGAGCACGCAGATAACCCGGGATTTCCATTTTCCCCCGAAGATCTTCAATCCGTACTCCAGCGGGCAGCGGATATCCTCTTCCAGTTTTTTCTGATACACGGATGCACCTCTCTTCCGCCGGCCGCGGACCGCCGGCATGGTCTTCACTGTTTTTAGCATTATACCACCTGTGCCTCCGTTTGTGGGCTCCGAAGCGACGGCGCCTTCTGGTGGCACAGCTCGACACAGGTTCCGCAGCCGATGCATCGCTCCGGCAGAACGACACTGCGGAAGCCTGGCTCCATCTGTATGGCGTTCACCGGGCAAGCCTGAATGCAGGCCCCGCAGCCGATGCACTTTTCCCGGTCAATCAGCGCCGTTTTTCCCGTTTTTTCCATAGCCGCCTCCCCGGAAAAAAAAGGACAGGAAGTGGCTTTCTCCCTGTCTCTGTATTGCAGATTCGGATTACAGCACTTTCTTATTGTCCGCGCCCGGTGTGGTGACGATCACCTTTTCCGGCGTCACAAGAACGGCGCCCTTTGCGGTCACAGCACCGTGGAACAGGCTGTCTGCCATCGCCTTGAAGTCATCGACCGGCTTTCCTTCCGTGATGTACTCTGCCGTACCTTGGATCTGATAGCCTTCGAACGTCTTCGCATCATAGACGGAAATTGCGACCCGGCCGCCGTTGGCCTGAATGTTCTTCATGGTTGTCTCCAGAAAGACGTTGGCAAAGGCAAGTCGTCCGTCGTCCAGAACTTCCTTGAAGCCGACCGGAACGACATTCGGACGGTTGTCGGCGCAAGTGGCGACATCCCAGATGCTGTTCTGCAGCAAATTCTTGACCTGTTCGTTCATGATAAGTACCTCCATAACTGTAATCTAATTATTTCTGTTTTTCGTCTTCGCGGTCCCTCGCCCGACCGCTGTACTCAAAATAAGAAAGGTACTTTCATTTCGCAAGACATCCGTTAATTTATTAGTAACTATTCTTTTCCATAGTTTTACTAATACGGCGGTTGTGAAGCCTGCTCCGAGCCGCTGGATGCGCCGATCCGGGCCTCGATCGCTCTGGCTGCCGTCCGCAGCGCCGTAAGCCGCGCATCCCGGTTCGCAGCCATCCGGGTCGTAGGCCCCGAGCAGCTGATGGCCGCCGCCGGCTGGGAGCCTCCGGCGAAAACGGGCACGGCAAAGCAGGTCAGTCCCGGTTCCGTCTCCTCGTTATCTCTTGCCCAGCCGCTCTTTCGGATCTGCCGGAGTTCTTTTTCCAGCTCCTCTCCGCTGCCGATCGTATTCGGCGTAATCTTCCTGAAATCCGCCTTCCGGATGTACTCCTTAAGGAAGCTTTCCTCCCGCCAGGCGAGCATGGCCTTTCCCCCGGCCGTCTGATGCGCCCAGAGCCGCAGGCCAAGCACCGTGTCCATTTTCAGATTCAGGCGGCCCAGCACCTTGTCGATGAAAACCACGTTGTAGGCACCGTCCATCACGATAAGATGTGCGGTTTCCCCCGTTTTATCCGCAAGCCCCGCGAGGCTGGGATGGACGAGGTCCGTGAGAACCATGCGCCGCTGCGCAAGCTGCCCCAGAGAAAATATCTTGACGCCCAGGCGGTAGCCGGAGCCGCGGCCCCGGGCTAGGAAGCCTCTCGCCTCCATGGTCACGAGCATGCGGTAGGCCGCGGTCCGGCTGATGCCCAGTTCCTCCGATGCCTCCGCCGCTGTAATCTCGCCGCTGTCGAAAAAGAGATTCAGAATTGACAAGGCGTTGTCCAGAGAGCTCAATATGTACTGTGAACGGTCTTCCATAAAAAATCCTCCTTACCCCCTTGACATCCGCTCCCGTTCGTGCTATTTCCTAGGCGTCCAAGAGTGCGTTATAGAAATCATTTGTCACTATATCGAACTTTTTGGGGTACGTCAAGGAGCAAAGAAGTTCGCTCTGCAACATGCACAAAAATGGCATCCCATTTTCTACAATTCTTTGATCCGTAGTTTCGCTGTAAGAGTCTGTTCCATAAAAGCATCATCCCTTTCAATATCCATATGTTGCAACATATGCTGTTGAATGTGAAAATTAATTAAATTATATAATTTCTCAGGAAAGGAGGGGGCCGCTCCTCTCATGACTAAAGTCACGAGTCTCCGCGGCCTACGTATTATGAAAGAAATCCGCTTGCACGGCAGAGGCGGCCACGGTCTTGTAAAGGCCAGCCACATTGCCGTCCGAACAGCCGTAGAAGAAGGCGCCTACGGCCAGTTCATCCCCTTCTTCGGCGTCGAGAGAAAAGGATCTCCGGTATTCGGTTTTCTCCGTCTGTCGGACGAGCCCATCCGCAGGAAAATGCAGGTTTACGAACCGGACATTCTTCTGATTTTCGATGACACGCTGGTCACGCTGCCGGCCACGTATGCCGGGTTGAAAGAAGGCGGAACCGTCATCATCAATTCCACCCGTTCGCTGGACGAACTGGCGGTCCCCTCCCAGGCGGCAACGGTAGCGCTTGTCGATGCGACAAGCATCTGCCTGGACGCCTTCGGGCGGAACATTCCCAACACAGCCATGCTGGGCGCATTCTGCAAGGTGACCGGTCTGCTGGACAAGGATCGTCTTTTTGACAATATCGCCACGGCTTTCGGCGATGCCAACCGCGTCGCGGCGCAGAATGCCTACGACCGCGTTGTCTGTGTGAAAGGCTGAGGAGGTGCAGAAAATGGAACATAAGCATATCACTCCCCTGGGAAATGACGGCATGTACGTTCTGGATACCGCTTCCTGGCGCATTGAGCGCCCCGTACTGGACCCGAAGGTCTGCGTACGCTGCGGAACCTGTCTTGCCATCTGCCCCGTCGGGTCCGTAGTGTCGGACGGCGACGGCTACCGGATTACCTACGATTACTGCAAGGGCTGCGGACTGTGCGCCGCGGAATGCCCGAAGAAAGCCATTACCATGGAACCGGAGGTGAAATAAGATGGGAACGAAGATCGCTCTTACTGGAAATCACTGCGCTTCCCGGGCTGCCGCGCTGTGCCGCCCCGATGTGATCGCAGCCTATCCGATTACGCCGCAGTCTTCCGTTGTGGAAAGCCTTGCGGACTTTGTCTACGGCGGAAAGCTGGACGCCCGCATGGTGCAGGTGGACTGCGAGCATTCCGCAATGAGCGTCGTGCAGGGCGCCGCAGCAGCCGGCGGTCGCGTTTTTACCGCGACCAGCGCGCAGGGACTGGCGCTGATGTATGAACCGTATTTCCGCATGTCGACGCTCCGCATGCCCATGGTCATGGCCATCGCCACGCGGGAAATGACCTCTCCGGAGAGCATCTGGAGCGGGCAGCAGGACGTAATGAGCGTCCATGACGCCGGCTGGATTCAGGTGTTCTGCGAAAGCAACCAGGAAATTCTGGACATGATCATCCAGGGCTACCGCATCGCGGAAAACCCGGATGTGCAGCTGCCGGTGAACATCTGCTACGACGGCTTCTACTCCTCCCACCTGGTGGAGGGTGTGGACGTACCGACGCAGGAGGAAGTAGACGCGTTTCTTCCCGCCTACAGCCTGCCGGCGAAGCTTGACCCGGATCATCCGCAGGCCCTTGACCCGATGACGCCGGGCGCACTCATGATGCACTATCGTCGGAGCCATCTCGAGGCCATGCAGACCGCACTGAACGTCCTGGAAGACGTGGATCAAGAGTTTGCCAAGGCGTTCGGCCGCAGCTACGGAGGCGCCATTGACACCTACCGTCTGGATGACGCGGAGATCGCGCTGGTGACCATCGGAAGCATGACCGGAACCGCCCGGGACGCCGTGGATATTGCCCGGGAAAAGGGTATCCGTGCCGGACTTCTGAAGCTTCGCTTCTTCCGCCCGTTCCCGGCCGCCAAGGTCGCCCGGGCTCTTGCCGGAAAGAAAGCCTTTTCGGTCGTGGACCGCAGCGTCTGCTTCGGCTGGAACGCCGGCCCGATGTATGTGGAAACCTGCGCCGCGCTGAAGGATGTCGATGAGCGCTTCAGCCATTTCGCCACCATCGGCGGACTGGGCGGAGCCGACATCAGTCTTGATCATCTTCTGACCACTCTGGATTTGCTCAACAGCAGCCGCAACGAACCGGGCAAGAAGCCCGTCAACTGGCTGATGGTCGATTGAGGAGGTTTATCATGAGTTATATTGATGTACTGAAAAATGCTCCCCAGGTCATGACGCCCGGCTCCTCGGCCTGCCAGGGCTGCGGAGGCGAAATCATTACCCGGAAAATCATGCAGATCGCGGGAAAGAATTCGATCTTTGCCGTGCCTCCCGGATGCATGGCCGGCGCCGGTGTGGACGGCTGGGCCTACTCCAACGGCTGCACGGCCCCCATTCATATCACGCTTTTGGACAATACCGCTTCGTTTCTTTCCGGTGTTTCCGAAATGTACCAGCGCCGCGGCCGGACCGATGTCAACATCGTAGCCATTGCCGGCGATGGTGCAACAGCGGACTGCGGCTTCCAGAGTCTCTCCGGCGCCGCCGAGCGCGGAACGAAAATGCTTTACGTCTGCTATGACAACGAAGGCTACATGAACACCGGCTTCCAGCGAAGCTCCACGACTTCCCTGGGCTCGCGCACTTCGACCACGCCCGCGGGCAAGGCCATCAACGGAAAGCCGCAGAATGCAAAGAACGTCCCCCTGATCCTCGCCATGCACGGCATTGAGTACTGTGCGACGGCTTCTCCGTCCAATATGCCGGACTTTGTCGCAAAGGTACAGAAGGGTCTGGCCGCTTCCAAGAACGGATTCGCCTATCTTCACGTGTTCTCTCCCTGCCCGACAGGATGGGCCTTCCGGCCGAACGAAAGCATTGCGGTTGCCCGCCGCGCCGTGCAGTCCAATCAGTTCCCGCTTTGGGAATGTGATAAGGGCGAATTCAGGCTGAACTACAAAAACCCGAACCCGCTGCCGATCGCGGAGTTTGTAAAAGGCATCGGCAAATTCAAAGCCCTGACCGAAGAGCAGATTGAGCAGCTGCAGAAAGCCGCAGACGCGCGGTACGCAATTGTCTGCAAACTGGCAGGCTGAACGGTTTGGACGGAATCCCTGCGCTTTTTAAAGGCGGAACGGCAGACAAAGGCCTTCCGCCTTTTCTTATTGTCTCATCGCAGAAGAAAGGACTTTTCCTCGTTTCCCGCTTGTGGTACCATGGGCAAGTAATTCGGACCGCAGCAGTGGGGGGAGAAGCAGACAATGAAAGAAGAATCGGTCATTCTAACCCTTTTCGCTGCGATGCTGCTCGGCTGCGTCGCTGTCGGGCTCTCCGTCCTGTACGCCATGGCGGCCGGTCTTCTCCTTTTCAGCGGCTATGCGCTGCGGAGGGGATTTCGGCTGCGTGAAGTACTCGGCATGTGGGGCTCCGGCGTCCGAACCGCGAAAAACGTTCTGATTTCCTTTTGCATCATCGGCTGTCTCACCGGCACCTGGCGGGTCGGCGGAACCATCCCCGCTATCGTATACTATGCGTCCGGGCTGATCCGCCCCTCCGTTTTCTATCTTGTGACCTTTCTTCTCAACAGCGGTCTTTCTTTTCTGATGGGAACCTCTTTCGGGACGGCCGGAACGATGGGCCTTATCTGCATGACCATCGGCCGCTCGCTCGGCGTGTCCGTCCCGATTACAGGCGGTGCCGTCCTGGCCGGCGTCTATTTCGGAGATCGCTGCTCACCGGTTTCCACCAGTGCGCTCCTTGTTTCCGAAATAACTGGAACAAGCCTCTACCGCAACATCCGGAACATGGTCCGCACGGCGCTGGTGCCGTTTGTACTGTCCTGTGCGTTTTTCTTCGTACTGGGCTTTCACTCGGTTCCGACGCAGCCCGGAATGGACGTGCGCACAGTCTTTTCCGAAAGCTTCAATGTCTCCTGGCCCGTGCTCCTTCCGGCCTGCGCCATTCTGATCCTAGCCGCGTTCCGCGTCCCGGTAAAGCAGACTTTGAGCATCGGACTTCTGATAAGCATCGTCTGCAGCCTGCTGTTTCAGCGCTGCAGCGTCATAGATGTGCTCCGGGCCATGGTACTCGGCTATTCATCCGAATCCCCGGAGCTTGGCGGCATGATGAACGGCGGAGGCCTTACTGCGATGATCCGCACCGGAGCCATTGTACTGATCGCCTCCTGCTATGCGGGCGTCTTTCGAAAAACCCCGCTTCTGGACGGCCTGCAGTCCCTCTTTCACCGGATTGCCGCCCGCGCCGGAACGGATATGGGAATCTTTGCCGCCTCCCTTCTCAGCGTTGTCATATCCTGCAACCAGACTCTCGCCATCATGCTGACCGAAGAGCTGTGTGAGCCGTTCTCCCGGGATAAGGAGGCCTTCGCTCTCGCCCTGGAGGATACGGCTGTGGTCATCGCCGCAATTGTCCCCTGGTCCATCGCCTGCAGCGCCGTTCTGGCTTTTATCGGGGCTCCGTACGCGAGCATCGGATACGCCGTCTACCTCTATCTGATTCCGCTGTGGCATCTCCTCTGGTGCAGAAAACATACGTTGAAACAGTAGTATTGATGTCGCGGGTATAACCGAAAAAGTACAGTAAATACGGGACTTCCGAGACCTTCTGATTCTGCCGGTAAGGCCGTAGAGAGTTTGGAAGTCTCATTTTTTATGTTGTGGGAAACATATCGACCGGTAAACAGGTGAAGAGGTTGAGGATGCAGGATAGATGAGAACAGGGCTGCGGCTGCAGAATTGTTGAGAAAGATTGCCGCAGATTTTTAGAACTACGCAGAAAATTTCTGGGAACCTGCCATTTTCACCGAAGAGCAAGCCTATGAAGAAAGCGTATGATTTATGGCCGCAACTGGCAGCAAGATCAAATACAATCCATCGGTCTTGTCCTCGATATTTGGACGGAATGGGGAAACGATGATGTGAAGTATGACCGGTCGCAACGCAGAGTGGCTTCGACAGTTAGAGTAAAATTGTTGCGGAGTTTTTTCTTGACAGAGATCAAATATTGACGCTCCCCATGCTTAAAAACAGGAGATTCTGACTACCTGCCGACATTAAATCGGCTGAACAGTCCGTTTCCGGTAGTTCGCAGTGTCAGATAGGGGTGCGCCATCACCCTTCCTGCAACAGACCGTATAGGCTTGCAGGCAGATGTACTGTTACCATACACCCCAGTTCTAAAGGATCGGTGTATATTTTACACATAGCCCTCTGCTATGCAACCGCATATATACGATTCTCAAAGAACGTTTTGTGTTGGTGTTTTAAGTGCCACTATGGCGTTTTAAAGACTTGTTCTTGTCTATATTTATGGTATAACAGAAAAACACATTTCTGGCAGACGCCTTATATCCCCATAGCTAAAGCAAGGGACTTTTCGACGTTCTTCGGTAATGGCAGGTTCTGTATTCCCTACTGAGGCGGTTCTGAAAAAACACTTTGATGAAGCCGGGAGACGAAGATAGATCCCGGTTTGTCGAATAGAGCAGATTCCCGTCCCAGGTTCCTGCTCTTATGCTTTTATATCAACCGTCACACCGGACTTGAATTCCACCGTGAAATGGTCAGTGAAGACGGTGATCTTGTCGATCGGCCTTCGGACGAGACTCTCGTCAAACTCGGTGATCCCGGTGGTCTGTGCGGCAATGAAGTCCTGCAGTTCATTGACATGCTTCAGGGCTTTGATATAATGTAATCGGGAAAAGTGTAGAATTCTACATATTTGGAGATTAGCATGATCAAAAGAGACAAATACCTGCAGCAGCTCATCAATGCCAGAGAGAATGGTTTCCCTAAGGTGATCACGGGAATTCGCAGATGTGGTAAATCCTATCTGCTTCGAGAAATTTACTCAAAATATCTTCGTGCTGACCGCGTTAAGAAAGATCACATCATAATAATGGATTTGGATGAAGACCGTTACTCCAAATATCGAGACCCGGTGGAACTGGGCGAGTATATACGCAGTCTCTGCGCGGACCGCGGAATGTATTATATTTTCCTGGATGAGATCCAAAGAGTATTTACAATAATCAATCCGGTTTTGACAGGGGGAAAGCATGTTATCGCCGGTAAAGAGGATAAGGAGGTTATCTCCTTTGTTGATGTGGTATTGGGTCTTTCGCGAGAGAAAAATATCGATTTATACGTGACAGGGTCTAATTCCCGGATGCTTTCGTCGGATATCATTACGACTTTCCGTGACAAAGCCACAAATATAAGGCTTGCGCCGATCTCCTTTCTTGAATTTCATGAATACACGGGAGGATCGGCGGAAGAAAATCTCTACAGTTATATGCAGTACGGCGGTATGCCCCTGGCTGTTTTGAGGAATGACGCAGATAAAAGGGAATACCTGAAAAACCTTTTTGAGACTACATATTTTGCGGATATATTAGAAAGGAATCATCTGAAAAAAACGGAGGCATTGGAAGAACTGTGCAACATCGTCAGTACTTTGACCGGAGAACTGTTGAATGCCGAGAAGATCGCAAACACTTTCAAAAGTGTCCGACATGAGGACATAAGTGCCGATACCGTTAAGAAATACATCGACTGCTTTGTTGACGCGTTCATTCTTCGCGAGGCAAAAAGGTACGATCTGAAAGGGAGAAAAGAAATCGGGGCTTTGAGAAAGTACTACTTCTGCGATACCGGTCTTAGAAATGCCAGGCTGAATTTTGCCTTCCCCGATGAAGGGCAGATGCTGGAAAACATTGTTTACAATGAACTCATGTATCAGGGATTCACAGTCAACGTAGGGACCTTTGAAAGCATCGAAAAGAACTCAGAAGGGAAATCCATCCGTATAACCAATGAGATCGATTTCTTAGCCAAGAAGGAGCAGCGGTATTACGATATTCAGGTCACCGCGGATTTGTCCAATGCGAGAACGAGAGAAAGAGAGCTGCGGCCGTTTTTTCTCCTTAATGATCAGGCAGAGAAGATACTTATCGTTAACAAGCCGATCAGGGAAACCCGTGATGAGAACGGGTTTACACTCATAGGCATGACAGATTTTTTGCTGCGCTTTATTAATAGTCGTTGATGTTCGGGGGAAGTGTAGAATTCTACAATTTTCCCTATTTAAGAGATCGGAGTCAGTTTCATTCTTCGGAGTGACAAATTCTTCTGAACGCTCAGGGGTGTTAATCTATCCTGTCGACTCGTGCCATGTCGAGACAGTAGTATTGATGTCACGGGTCTGAGGGCTATGTGGGAAAAAGCCTTGATTTCAAGCCGTTTTTGAACATTTGGTATCTTCGGCCTGTGAGAATCAAAAACGCTGTGAGGGAACTTATCCAAAAGGGTCTCGAAATGAAATGTGAACATTTTGTGGCAGGGTCGAGACTCGCATTTGGATGTCATAGGCTGACGAGTGCAAGAAGAATGAACAGCTGGCAAGTAGATTTGGGGGGGAAAATGATTATGTTCAGAGAAATGAGAAGAAATAAACAACAGCTCAGTGAGCAAGACTGCATTCGCATTCTCACCAGTGAGCGGCGCTGTGTGCTTTCTGTAAACGGAACTGATGGCTTCCCATACGGTATGCCGATGAATTTCCTTTATGAAAATGGGAAAATATTTTTTCATGGTGCTAAGGAAGGCTATAAAATCGATTGACTGCGTGAGAATAAAAAGGTGTCCTTCTGTGTATACGATAAAGGCTATTACGAAGAAGGAAAGCTCGGCCCCCAGATCAGCAGCGTCATTGTTTTCGGTCATGTAAAGTTTGTTGAGGACAAAGAAGAAAGAATATCTATTGTCAGAAGTATTGGGATGAAATATGAACCGGCCGATTATGTCGAAAAGATAACTTCCAATTTGTCTATTTCCTGTATGATACGATACGTAGCATTCCTGCTACAAAGCGATTCTTGATAGTGATGCAGTGAATTTTTAATCTGAATCTGGAAATAATCGCTTCACATCGAAAAATCAGAGGAGGTATATCAATGACGTTTGGAGAAAAGTTAAAAACTGCAAGGCTAAATGCCGGATTATCTCAGGAACAGCTTGCGCAGAAACTATGCGTATCAAGGCAGGCAGTGACAAAATGGGAAAACGACAGAGGGCTTCCTGACACACTGAACTTAAAATCCATCTCAGAAATGCTGGACGTTAGCATCGACTACTTATTAGACAATTCTTCTGCTGAAACAGTGAATGTAATTAAAGAAATAATAGCATGGGATAAGTATCCGACAGTTAGAAAACTCAGCAACAAGTTAAGAGAAGATTACGTTGTAGAAGATTTTTATCAGAATGCCGACTCAATCACTCAGCTGAGCTGGACCAGGAAACTTTCAAGGAAAGAAAAGATTCTGGATCTAACCATTTTGTTTGTTGGTCATATTGCCGGAACCATGGAAATAGTTGATCATCTTAAAGATCCAGGGATCTATTACCTGGTGGAACAAGATAAGAATCAATACCTCGTAAGAATTGACAAGGAGTTTATCACATCAACAAGAATGCCTTATCAAGTAAGAGAAAAGAAATTTGTGATCGGGGACATCACTTTTTCGAGAACCCTGAACAGAGTCAGAAATTAATAAGGCATTTAATAAATTCCAGTTTATCTATCCGATTCTCTGAAAACCCTTGATTTACCTGTATTTCCGCAGGTCTGCTACCATAAGAAGCTCCGTTTTCCCTTGTTTTTGCCCTTGTGGGGCAAAACAAGGGAAACTTTTTATCAGTTGCCGCCTACTACCTTATCCAGCAGGCGGGCCGAGGAGCGTTTCGCTTCCCTTGTCGAGTGAGCGTAGATGTTCATTGTGGTACTGACGTCGGCGTGTCCCAATAGCTCCTGCACGTCCTTCGGTGCTGCCCCATTTGAGAGCAGGTTGCTCGTGAACGTGTGCCGCTACGGTATAATAAAGACAAACGGGAAAAGCCTGTATTTTCAAGGGGTTTGAGCGTTTGTCGCAGTCACTTCAATTCCTTTTCCAACATTGAAACTGACGCGAAAATCTGAAAACGAAGGAGGCTGTAAAGAAAAGAACAAATTGAATACGGGCGGTCATGCCATGGCCGCAACAGTCTAAGGGCGTTTCATCTAACCGGATGGAGCGCCCTTTCGCTATATATAAACGACCGAAGAAAGGAGGATCAGGATGGCCGTATTTAGAGTTGAAAAAACAAAGGACTTTACGATCATGTGCAATCACCACTTGCGCAACAGGAAATTATCGCTGAAAGCAAAGGGGCTCCTGTCCCTCATGCTTTCGCTGCCGGAGGATTGGGACTATACGACCAAAGGATTGGCCCATATCTGTAAGGACGGCATAGACGCCATATCCACGGCTCTAAAAGAGCTGGAGCAGCAGGGATACCTCACAAGGGAGCGTATCAGGCTGCCAAACGGACGGCTCGGAGATATTGAGTACACGATCCACGAGCAGCCCGTAACCCTTGATATACCGCCAAATTCACCTAAACGGGAAAATCCAAGACAGGTAAATCCAGGACAGGCTTTTCCAGAACAGGTAAAACCTGAACAGGAAAACCCCGCCCAATTAAATACTAATAGATCAAAAACAGAAAAAGAAAATACGGATATATCAAGTACGCATCCATCAATCTATCCTAAAGCGGGAGAAAGAAAATATAACTCAGATACACAGGATCAGATGGATTGGATGGATGAGGCAAACGCTTACCGTGATCTCATTATGACGAACATCGAGTATGACATTCTCTGCGAGCGTTACGGCGAGGAACGCATGGACGAGGTCGTGGAGCTCATGCTGGAAGCCGTGATCTCAAAAAGACCATATATCCGTATTGCCGGAGACGAGTTCCCCCGCGAGATCGTAAGGAGCCGTCTGCTTAAAGTAGGCCCCATGCACGTTGAGTATGTGTTCGGCTGTATCGACAGGAACACGACCAAGGTCGGGAATATCAAGGCTTACCTGCTGACGGCTCTTTTTAATTCTCCGGCTACGATGGACAGCTATTACAGGGCGGAGGTCAATCACGACCTGTACGGCACTTAGCGCCGCAAGGCGCTGGAATATATGAATTCGAGGAAGGAGGTGCGCTGTATGAAAAGTAAAGCCGCAAGAAAGCCATGCCCGGCGTAACCAAGGAGCAGATCAGGCAGGCGCGGGAGGCGGATCTGTTTGCCTATCTGGAACGGCACGAACGCGGCGTATTGAAGCGTGACGGGCCCAACTACCGGCATAAAGAACACGACAGTCTGGTCTATGTCACAGCAAAGAATTACTGGTACTGGAACAGCAGAGGAAAACGGATCAACGCTCTGGACTACCTTATGGAGATCCGGGGATACGGCCTTGTGGATGCGGTAAACGCACTGGCGGGACCGGCAATGCAGTATTCTTTCCCTTCCAGGTCCTATCAGGATCATGCTGCGGCAAGGCAGGCAAGGGCGATATTGAAAAGCATATCGGGGATCTGATAAAAACATCGGTACGCGGGAAGCTGCAGGAAGCAAAGGAGGCCGTTGCCCCGTCCTCAGAAAAGCATGTGCGCAAGGGAGAACCTTCATTATGAGAAAAGAGCCCCGATCTGTGCAGCTTCATTTCGTTGTATCCGAGCCGGAGGCGGAGCTGATAAAGGAGCGCATGGCGGAGCTTGGGATCACAAATCTGTCTGCATATCTTCGGAAAATGGCGGTGGATGGCTATATCGTTCATCTGGATATGAGCGAGATCCGGGAAATGACGCGGCTCCTTCGCATCTGCTCCAATAACCTCAATCAGTATGCAAAGCGGGCGCACGAAAGCGGAAATGTCTATGCGGCGGATATAGACGATCTGCGCACAAGACTTGACGAGCTATGGGAAGCGGCAGACGGACTCCTGCGAGGATTTGCGAATATACCCTAAATCACCCTTCTGCCCCGCTGACTTTCCATTTCCGGTACGATAGAATGTGAGTAGAAAAAATTTGCAAAGGAGGTCTTGGCTATATGCGTTTACTTCTGAAACTGTTGTCCCTTCCGCTGATCCTGATCACCTGGATTGTATATGCGTTATGCCGGCTGTTTGTCCTTGCCTCCGGCGCTGTGCTGGGGATTCTTGCCTGTCTTGTGTTCGTAGCGTCAATCGTTTTATTTTTCAAGGCTGGCGTCATTGCAGGGCTGTCATGGCTGGCGATTGCGTTTCTGATAAGCCCTTACGGTCTGCCGATGGCGGCCGCGTGGCTGACCGGAAAGATCGGCGGACTGAACTATGCGCTGCGGGACTTTCTCGCAAGCTGACAAACAAAACCGATTTCGAGCGGGGCGTTTCGGCGTCCCGCTCATTTCATCTATATTGATTTTTCTTTTATGATATTTTTGATTTTTGCGCAATAATACTTCTTTTTAGCGCTTATCGTGCAAAAATTAAAAAAGAAGATTAGACAGGATTAGACAGCCTTTTGATCCAAATCCTCTATCCGAATGGTTTTTCAAACGGAATTTTTAATTTTCGCACAATAGTATTGCTTTTTAGGTCTTTCTGTGCTAAAATTAAAAGTAATTGGAGGTGAGTATCCTATGAAATACTATGAGAGCATGGCAAATATGGGGTGCTTTTCCCGCTCCGAACTTAGCGAAGCCCTGAATTTGTGTGACGCCACGGTTGCTACTCTCTTACAACAATATCAGAAAAAAGGCTATATCGAACGGGTGCGGCATGACCTGTATGTCGTGATAAGTATAGAAAATAAGCAGCCTGTCTTATCCCGCTATGAGATAGGAGGCAGAATATTTACCGATGCCTGTGTTTCACATCATAG
The DNA here is from genome assembly GCA_900313925.1 of uncultured Eubacteriales bacterium. GTDB lineage: Bacteria > Bacillota > Clostridia > Oscillospirales > Oscillospiraceae > UBA2922. The sequence goes on from OMTF01000042.1 coordinate 62,152, forward strand.
CGCCTTTGAGGTATATGGGTATGCAAATCAGGTGTTCTACGAAGTATATGTTACGACAAACAGCCGTTTCAAAGACTTTGAATATGACGGAATAACTTATCGTCGCATGGCTCCGAAAGGAAATGTTCAAAAGGAAACTGCGCGTGGCGTCCGGGTGACCGGAATAGAACAGACTGTTATTGACAGTATCAATGCTGTCGATAAAATAGGCGGACTGGAAGAACTGCTGCGCTGCCTGTCCCTTATACCTTCCCTGAATGAAGAAAAGCTACTTCTTGCTCTTGCGGAATATAAAAATGGTTTTCTCTATCAGAAAACAGGCTTCTTACTGGAGCAGTTTCGCGCAGAGCTTAATTTGACGGATGCTTTCTTTGAGACCTGTGAGGGCTGCATATCAAAATCTGACCGTTATCTGACAAAAGAACATGCAGGCTTTGTATATCATCCAAAATGGCGGTTGATAGGTCCGAAAGATACAAACAAGATCGTAGATAAAGGAGTGAATTATCATGCTGAAATATAGCAAAGCGGAACTAAACAGGCAGGCCAAAGAGCTTGGATTTGTCCGTGATACTTTTGAAAAGGTATGTCGCCTCGCAGACGTTCTTACCTTTATGGAGAGTGACCCGCTGCTGGCGGACAGCCTTGCCTTAAAAGGCGGCACAGCAATCAACCTGACGATTTTCAATCTGCCCCGCCTTTCTGTGGATATTGATCTCGACTTTTCAAAAGATGTCTCGCGAGAACCTATGCTTACGGAGAGAAAACAGATTCATGCGCATATTCAAAAGTATATGGAGGCTGCGGGATATTCACTCAACCTGAAGTCGAAACAGTATCATGCGTTGGATTCTTTTGTGTACGAGTATATCAATGCCGGTGGAATGAAAGACAACCTCAAAATAGAGATCAATTATATGCTCCGCTGCCATGTGCTGCCTGTTTCCCGCAGGTTGGTTCACTTGCCGTGGAACGATACTGAACTTACGGTATTAAGCGTTGATCCAATGGAGATCTTCGCCGCAAAGACGGTAGCGCTCCTGAATCGCGCAGCGCCGCGGGATCTCTATGATATGTTCAATATGCAAAAGTACGGATTATTTGACGAAACGCAGGAGCGGCTTTTCAAAAAGTGCGTCATGTTCTATTCGGCTATTGCCTCGGAGAATGTACCGACAGAATATGATCTCGAAGGCTTCGGAATCATATCGACCCATAAAATCAAAACGGATCTGACACCTGTGCTTCGTCGCGGAGAGCGTTTTGACCTTGCTGATGCGCAGAAGCAGGTAAAAACCTATCTGTCCGATATACTCAAACCGGAGGATACGGAGCTTGCTTTCTGGAAGGCTTTTGCGGATGGGAAATATCAACCTGAATTGCTTTTTGACGACACCGACATTCTTGCGCGGATTGCTCATCATCCGATGGCGCTTTGGAAGTGCGGAGGACGCGGCGCAGTCCAAAAGGAAACACCGGAAATATAACGACTACATAGCAAGGGCTGTCCTCCGGGGCAGCTCTTTTCAATTCATAATATAAGGGGGTGATCCTGATAGCGACTACACGGCTTATGCCGCTTCATATCGGAAAAGGCCTGGATGTATCGACCGCCATTTCCGATATTATAGACTATGTGGAAAATCCGCAAAAGACGGATAACGGACGGCTGATCTACGGCCATGAATGCGATACCCGTACCGCCGATGCGGAATTTCTTTTATCAAAGCGCCAGTATATCAATCTCACCGGCAGGCAGCGCGGCGCAGACGACGTGATCGCCTATCACCTTCGCCAATCCTTTCGGCCCGGCGAAGTCACGCCGGAACAGTCGAACGAGATCGGCCGTGAGCTCGCCCTGAAACTGACGAAGGGCAACAATGCCTTTATCGTCTGCACTCATATAGACAAGCACCATGTCCATAACCACATCATTATCAATTCTGTGGATCTTGACTGCACCCGGAAATTCAGAAACTTTTGGGGCTCGACCTGGGCAATCCGGCGCATGAACGACAAGCTCTGCCTGGAGCATGGGCTTTCAATCGTCGAAAATCCGAAACCCAGCCGTGGGCACTATGGCACATGGCTGGGCGAAGAAAAACAGCCCTCTTATCAGGAACAGCTTCGCCGGATCATCGACGCGGTGCTGGAAGAACGACCGAAGGACTTCTCTGACTTTCTGGAAAAGCTCAAAGGCTGCGGGGTCGAGGTCAATGCCGAGCGGAAGAACCTGCGGCTGAAACTTCCGGGACAGGCGCGCTTCACCCGCTGCAATGCCTTAAAAGGCGACTACACGGAACAGGCCATCAAGGAGCGGATCAAAGGCACAAGAACCGTAATGCCAAAGCGCGCCGGGCGGAAGCAGACGCCGCCAAAAATCGGTTTGCTGGTCGATATAGACGCGGCGATCCGAGCGGGCAAAGGCCCCGGCTATGAGCGCTGGGCAAAGGTCTTTAACCTGAAACAGCTCTCTCAGGCTGTCCTTTATCTCAAAGAGCACGGCGACATGAGCTATGAGGAATTGAAGGAACGCTCGGCGGCGGCCACAACAAAATTCAATGAGCTCTCCGCAGAGATAAAGGATCTGGAAACGCAGATGACCGCAAACGGCGAGCTGCAAAAACAGATCGTAAACTACGCCAAGACGCGGGCGGTCTATGTGGATTATCGCAAGGCCGGGTACAGCAAAAAATTCAAAGAAGCGCACGAGGCGGACATACTGATCCATCAGGCGGCGAAGAAATACTTTGACGAGCTTGGAATAAAAAAGCTGCCGTCCGTGAAATCGCTCCGGGAGGAATACGCCGGACTGCTTGCGCAAAAGAGGACGGCTTATGCCGCCTACAAGCAGGCGCGTGAGGATATGAAAGAGCTCTATAATGTCAAATCCAATGTGGAGCATCTTCTTGAAATCGACGAGCGGGGCCAGGCCCACGACCGGGAAAAAGCGCGGCAGTAGTCTTTCTCCGCTTGCGGTATTCAGCGTTCTTTGAACGCGCAGCCGTCACCGCAGGTGGCGATCTTAAGGGGTTTGGGGAAATGTCACCAACAAGCATTTTTGCGAGGATAGGCCATCGGGCCGCCTCGCAAAATTCGCAAACTTGTACAAGTTTGCATTGCTTGCCAACTTGAAAAACTTATGATTTTAGGACTGCCGTCACATATCTTGCAACCATCCTGATATTCGGATATAATATATCTTGTATCTTTGTATTCACCGGAGGGTTTGCATGAAAGGCTATATGTCGGCGCGGGAGGCGTCATATAAATGGGGCGTATCGGAGAGCCGGGTGCATAAGCTCTGCCAGGCGGGGCGTATTCCCGGCCTGGAGCGCTTCGGACGCTCCTGGGTGATCCCGGCGGACGCGGAAAAGCCGGGCGACCCTCGCAGAGAAAAGACGCGGCACAGCACAAAAGAAACGAAAGACAACTGAAACACGCATCTTTCGTCACGGTCAGTTCCCGTCTGTTTTTTTCTTGAAATCACGCGAAAAACTATCAATATTGAGGGGGACAAAGCCCGCCTTGCACTCTATTCTATAATGAAGCTATACAAGAAAAACCATCTTCGAAAAAGCCGGAAAGGAGGCGCTGCGGATGCTGCTGACAAGAGCCGTAAAAAGAAATATCACCTTATTCGTGGCCGCCTTTCTCCTGTTAGGCGTTCTGCATGTCCTCCTGTACGCCAAGGATTTTGCGATAAGCTTTTCCCAACTGTTCGGCAGCGCGCTGACACTCCTTTGGGGCGTCACGGTGTGCAAACGGATCACAGACGGACGGTTGCGCTCCCTCATGCTGGGGATCGCGGCGCTCCTGCTGCTGCAGTTCCTTTTGCAGCTTCTCCGCTATGATGTGTTTGATGGCGCTGTCGCTGCCTCACGGTATCTGTGGTACGCCTATTATATCCCCATGACGGCGCTGCCGCTGCTGCTCTTTTACCTCGCCGTCTATATCCACCGTCCGCTGGATCTCCCCCTGCCGCGCCGGTATATGCTGCTGGTCGTTGTCGGCGCGCTCCTGGTGCTGGGTGTTTTGACCAATGATCTGCATTTTTGGTTCAAGTCCTTCCCCAGCGGGATTCTGGACGCCAACGGACTGGAAAAGAGCGGGCCCCTGCATTACATCATCACCGCCTTTATCTATGGCTTATATGTCCTTGCCTTTGCCGTTATCCTGAAAAAGAATCGTCGCTTTGTGGCGCGGAAATACCGCTGGATCGCGGCTTTTCCCCTTCTGGTCGGCCTGGCTTATGTCCTTCTTTACCCGCTGGAGCTTCCCCTCAGATTCTTTCCGACCCATATCTGGAATATCGGAGAAATGCAGGGCTTCTGTATCATTGCCGGGCTGGAGGCCTGTGTCCAGACCGGGATGATCCCTGCCAATCGCGGCTATGAAATGCTCTTTTCCGCCGCGAATCTGCCCGCCGCTATTCTGGACAGAAAGGGTGTGCCGGTCTACCGGACTGCCGCCGCCGAGCTTCCCTTTGTCGAAAGCGAAAACACAAGGCTGGTTTCCCATCCCATCCATGGCGGCAGCATCGAATACCTGGTGGATATGGAGCGGGTGCAGGAGCTGAACCGGCAGATCGAGGACGCCACCCAACAGATCGAGACCCGAAATGCCTATATTGCGGAGGAGACCCGCATCAAGCAGGAGCAGTCGGAGCTGGAAACGAAGAACCGCCTGTATGAGCGCGTGTCCGCTATCGTGAAGCCCCAGCTTGAACAGATCGACGAGATCTTAAACGCCCCGAAGGGCTGCGGCAGCAAGGAGCTCGCCCGGATCGCCGTGCTGAAGGCGTATATCAAGCGGCGCAGCAATATGGAGCTGCTTGCCGCCGACGGGGAGCTTACGGTTTTGGAGCTGGCCGCCGCCGTGACGGAATCCCTTGACTATGTGCGGCTCTGCGGCGTAAACACGGCGGCAAGCGCGGTGGGTACCGGCAGTTTCCCTGCCGATATGGTGATCGCCGCCTATGAGCAGATCGAGGAGATCACGGAGGAAAGCCTTGACACCCTGTCGGATATGATCGTCGCCATCCGTTCTGATAAACAGCGTTTGATCGTGCGCATGATGCTGAAGGCAGAGAGCTTTTCCTACAAGACAACCGGTCCTTTCCAAAAGGATGCAGGTTTTGTCCGCACGGTCACCATCAACAAGGAAAACGAGGATATGATTATCGTCCTCACCTTCACGGAAGGAGGCGGACGGACATGAGGTTCTATCTTGACGACATGATCCGCGCTGCCATGCCGTGGCGCGTCCTGTGCGTCCTGGCGCTGCTGTTGTTCCTCGCCGCGGTGGTGATCAACGCGCTCCTGATCCGGCAAAAGCGCTTTCGCTTGCTTTGGCCAGCGCTTCCCGCCCTGTTCCTGTCGTACTTTTTGCAGCAATGCTTTGTGATGGAGAGCTTGGGCTACGCCCATTCGCAGATCGGATATGAAATCCTTACTTCCTTTGCCGGGCTGCCGGGCTGGCTGATTTGGGGCGTCCTGCTTGCTCTGGCGCTCACGGAGACGCTCCTGATGCAAGGCGTTTACCTCCGGGAGAAGAACAGTATTACGCCCATGTCCGTCAAGGAGGCCGTGGACAGCCTGCCTGCCGGGATCCTCTGCTACGCGCCCGGCGCGAAGGTACTGCTGGTCAATCACACCATGCAGGAGCTTTGCCGCAAGACCACCGGCGCAGAGCTGATCGACGGCGCCACCTTCCGGGATCGTCTGCTGGAGGGCGAGCTGCTTCCGGCGTGCAGCCGCCTGTTTGTGGGCGGCGAGCCGGTGATCGTCCTTGCGGACGGCACGGCGTGGAAGCTCAGTGAAAGCGAGATCCCCTACGAAAAGCATACCGTCCGCATGCTCCTTGCCCTGGATATTTCAGAGGCATACAGCAAAACCGAAGAGCTCACGCAGATGCGGGAACGGGTGGAACGGCTGGGAGGGCGCCTGCAGCAGGTCAACCGTGAGATCGTGGCGGTGACGGCGGAGCGCGAAATCTTAAACGCCAAGGTCAGGATCCACGACGAGCTGGGGAGCAATCTCCTTGCCATCAAGCGCTATCTGCTAAACGGCGGGACAGAGGAGGAAAAGGCGGAGCTTTTGGAGCATACCCGCCGCAGCGTTTCCTTCTTAAAGCACGACGCGCCCTCCGTGCCCGTGCGGGACGAATATGAGCTGCTGCAATCCATGGCGGCGCGACTGGGGCTTACCATCTCCGTCACGGGAGAGCTGCCGCAAACCGAGCCGCATAAACCCATCATAGCCACGGCCATTCACGAGTGCTTCACCAACACCCTGCGGCACGCCCACGGGGATGAGCTGCATATCGAGCTGTCCGAGGATGACGAGTGGGTCACAGCAAAATTCACCAACAACGGGGATCAGCCCGGTGACGAAATCTCCGAAAAAGGCGGACTTAGGTCCCTGCGCGAGCTGACCGAACAGGCGGGCGGCAGCATGACGACAAAAACAAAGCCCGCCTTTACCCTTACCATCAGACTGCCGAAGGAGGTTGAAGATGCCTTATAAAGTGTTGATCGTGGACGATCAGATCATATCAAGACAGCTCTTTGAGAGCTTTGTCGCCGCCTCCGATAAATACGAGCTGGCGGCATCGGTGGAAACAGCAAAATACGCGGACGCCTACTGCGCCAGAGGAAAGGTCGATCTTGTCATTATGGACGTGGTGATGAACGACGGCTCCAATGGTCTTGATACTGCCGCGCGGATCAAAGCGTCCTATCCGAAAACCAAGATCATCGTCGTCACCTCCATGCCCGACGCGGCGTTTTTGAAACGGGCGCGGGAGATCGGCGTAGATTCCTTTTGGTACAAGGAGGTGCAGGAAGCGCCCATGCTGGAGGTCATGGACAGAACCATGGCCGGAGAGAACATCTTCCCTGACAGCCCGCCCGTAGCGTCCATCGGCATGGCAAAGAGCACGGAGTTCACCGAGCGGGAGCTGGACGTGCTGCGGCGCCTGGCCGAAGGGCTGACGGACAAGGAGATCGCGGATGCACTCCATTTGAGCGTGACCACCGTCCGCTACCATGTGAACAACCTGATCTCCAAAACAGGGTCGTCCTCCCGCACGGAGCTGGCGGTGAACGCCGTTAGAAGCGGGATCGCCATACCGGGGATAAAATAGAACGTGAATACGATGAAAGCCGGAAACTTTTTGAAGGTTTCCGGCTTTTTTCTTAAAAGACTATCATTTTTGAGGGGGCGAAGCCGATTTTGAATCGGTATAATGGAAGTGCAAGAGGTATGAGAATGGTGTTTTGCACCTATTTTTCCATGAAAAGGGGTTGACAGGCATGGCTGACTGGCGGACAATTTTGACAGACAGACAGACAGACAGACAGACAGACAGACAGACAGACAGACAGACAGAC
>OMTF01000051.1 GCA_900313925.1 uncultured Eubacteriales bacterium
ACACCTATATTCTTTTCTTTTGGGATTTACCCCAACATTTGACAAAGAACCGAAAGAAGAGACCTGGTATGTTCTCCAGATCTCTACCCCAACATTTATTATAGAACCCTTTTATTATGAAACCGGAATTTTCAGAACTTGCCCGACTTGAATTTCGCTTTCTTCAGTCAGATTGTTCAATTCCATCAGCTTTTCCACTGTAGTATTGTACTTTGCAGCAATCGCTTCCAGCGTATCGCCCTGCTCAACGGTATAAGTCTCTTCCGTTTTAATGACAGTGATCGGTTCTCCCTGCCCGCCTGTGTTGGAATTTCCCGTATTGCCTGACTCGGACCCGGACCCTGTATTCTCCGTTTGAGTAGGCGTAGTCTGCACGGGGGACACGGAAGGTTCCGGAACAACCTCATCGCTGGCTTTCGCACCGGAAGATCCGTCCCCGTAAGTATAGGTAGCTTCGCTGTATCTGTCCGCTGTTCCACTGTAACTGCCCCATACAGGTTCTACTAGCAATTTCGCAGGTTCATTCAGAATTATCGTAAATGTCATAGATGCATCGGGCTTAATCTGCGGCGTGACAATCGTTTTATCATTGTTCAGCGAAAGGATGCAGTATCCCGTAGATACGTTTCCGTTCGCTTCCAGAGTAATCGTATAGCTCCCCGTGCTCAGATTGAAGGTGCAGCTGTTCTTATCTGTAGATGTTGCATTTTGCTCAGTACCGTCTGATGCCTTAACGGTTGTGACTACATTGTAGGATGCCATTTGTATTGATTGGACAGAAACAGTTTTGGTTGCGGTAAACCAGGCATAGGTACCGCCGATTAAACAGACGACACAGACGCATATACCAAGAAGGGAGGGGGCAAGCATGGAAGCAAATCCATCGGATTTTTTCTCCCTGCCGTTTGACCTCCGCCGGGAGCGGGACTGGCGAATCTCCTTCACGCGTGCAGCGGAAATGCCGGGGAGAAGACTCCAGAGCAGCGCTAAATATTCCCGATGCCAGAACACAAACTCTTTCCAGCTGTCCGCATGGTTCATCTTCTCCCGGACGGTCTGAAACTCCTTATATCGCATAAAGTAGCGGACCTCGGCAACCAGAAGCAGGAATGCCACCAAAGTGCCTATTCCGAGCAGCAACAGAATACTGAAGCTATTCATTTGCCTCCTCCTTTCTGGTCAGTTTTGAAAGGCATTCAAAAGGCACAAGAGAACGAAAGCCATTGTGCCCTTTGAATGCCTGTCCACCCGAAAGTGGACAGGACATCCATTGCGATTATGCTGCATTCACCCCGTGGCAGCGTTCGCTGTATCACAGATTAGTGTGAAAATTTAGCAGTTGTTTCTGAGCCATTGATGACAAGCTTGCCGGTCGTATCGGGAACGAAACGGCCAATATAATTCTGGATTGTTGTGGTATCCGGTGTTGTTCCGTCGATAGAGCCGTCAAAGTAAACTATACCTAAGTTTGCTGTACCTATCAGAGTGCCTGTATGTGCAGCATCTTTTCCTGCCACGTCCGTACCGGTGGTTGTGAAGTTGTTGATCCTTGTGGTTGTAGCTGCGTTTGAGCCGCAATGACCGATGAGACCGCCCGCAGAACTGCCGTGAGCAGTAACTTTAGAGTTCTTAATAGAGCAGTCCGTGAAGTTGTGAGAAGCGTTGACAGGGCCATTGTTATCGTTGCCGTAGCCGGATGTATATCCGACGAAACCGCCAGCGTAATAAGCGCCTTCAATAGTCGAGTTTGTAATCTTGACATTATCCATTAAAATGTACGAGCAGGTGTCTGCGTTCTTTATAAGTCCGGCGGAGCAATTTGTTAATCCGTCTGACGGGGTGGCAGTCATGCTGGAGCTTTTAACCGTCAGGTTGTCAAAGGTGACATCCGAAATGGAGAATTTCTCCGATCCAGTCGCTGAAACTAGAGCATCACTGAGCCCTGTGATCTTATGGTTGTTACCTTCGAGGGTAAAGCCTTTGACGCTGACAGGTGTCCAGGACTTGCCCGTCATATCAATATCCGATGTAAGGGTGATAATCTGACCGCTCTTGAGGTCATTGAAAGCAGAAATGAACTGGTCCGCTTTACTTACGGTAACGACTTCGTCATCGTACTTTGCATCCTTATCGTACTGATCATCCGTCATATCGACTTCTTTTGTGTACTGGGTGGCATAGACGGTAACGGAAATGCTGTCAAGGGTCAGCTCCTGATAGGCATTGCCTGCAGCCTCGCTCATGTGTCCCTGAATATACAGTAATCCATCGGTTGTTTTACCCGGTTCGATCGTCTGTTCCTCCATGCTGTTAAGCTCCACAACCGTGCCGTCTGCTTTCACAAGGGAGAATGTAATAACTTCGTTGAGCTTGTTGGCGCTCACTTCCGTGTTGTTCACGGCAAGTTTGTACTTAAGCCAGAGACTGCCATTGTTTTTCAGCTTGAATCCCTGTGTTTTGAAGGTAGCACCCGGCTCCCAAAGAATATTTGTTCCGTTGTTTGCATCTACGAATTGCAGGGAATCCAGCGAATTGCCGTCCGCATCTACGATCTCGATATCGAGTTTTCCGGATTCAATTTTTCCGGCAGCTGCGGTATCGGTGTCGGTAAACCATGCGAAGGTTGTACCGATAAAGCCAGAATTATTCAAATGGACGGAAAAATTTAGACAGCATAGAAAGTGAAGCGAATGCATACCGGAAAGTTCTTCCGTCCAAGATAATTCGGATCATTCCCCGCCCGCGGCAGACGCCTGTCCTTGGAAAAGGTGCGTCAGCACTTTAAATGGATGATGTAGAGCTGCATTAATAAACCCTGCCATTACAAGGTGTTGAAAGAACATCTTCCAAACTCAGCTTGCCCGCTGCAGGGGAGGGAAATAAACATTGAACTATTAAATTGTTAAGTTATCAAATATTTTTTATTATTTTCAGGCTAACACAATAATATTATTAAAAGCGCAAGCACTTTTGATGAATTTCATTAAAATTTATTGTATATTTTTGTATAATGAGCCGAAATTAGCAATTCACTATACGCTTTAACGAATCTGTATATAAATAGATTAACACTTGAAAAGACACAGAGGCGAAAAAAATCGTCTGAGATTCCAAGATGCTCCAACATGTTGTCAGTCCGGGGGCGTTCCCCGATGCTAGAGCAAGGGCAGAACTGGATCCTGGAAACCGGAATTTTCGAATGCGCGAAAAAACCCAGCTCGGAAGAGCTGGGTTTTTTCAGAGAAGTATGTGTAAAGAGAAATTGTATTGGTGTCTTTTCAGGCTGCCTTATTGACCTTTGCATCCTTTTTGAAATCAACAATTCTGCCGGCCTTGTACGGTGCGGTGTAAACCTGAAGCGTCGCGATGAAGACAACGCCCAGTGCCATGACGAACGGAGCAAAGACTAGGCTGCCGGTGATGCCCCAGAGGGCGGTCAGCAGGGCTGCAGCAACCAGACTGCAGAGAGAAATGATTCCGTAAAATTCTCTGATTTCGTTTTTCATTTTTTGTACCTCCTCCAGGCATATTTTCTCTGAAAATTTATTCATTTATTTGCATATACTTGAGAGCTCTTTCTCTCTTCGACTTTATAATAACAAAACGATATCAAAAATAAAGACGCAGATTTTCATGTTTATTGTGACATTTTTGCACACTAGTTATTTAATTAACAAAACACGAAAAGAATATGCTTATGCGGAAAACAGAGGAAAAAAGGACCGGAGAAATTCCGGCCCGCTGAAATTTTGAGTTCGGAGGATTGCATTTTACGAAATGCTCCAAATATTCTTCATATATTCCCGTACCGCGCGATCTGCGGCAAAATATCCACTCTCCGCAATGTTTACGGCGCTCATACGCGCGAACTCCGCCGGGTGGGAGAGCTGATCGTACATGGTATCATGCACTCGCCGGTAGGAATCAAAATCAGCAAGAAGCATATAGGGATCCCCGCCGAAGATGAGCTGCGAGGAGAGATCAGAATAGTTCTTGCCATCCCCAAACCCGCTGTTAAGCCGGCCAAGCGCTTCATGGAGTATCGGGTCGCTTTCATAGAGCGCCTGCGGATTGTATCCTTTTGATTTTAAAGCTTCTACCTCATCCGCATGCAATCCGAACAGGTACATATTTTCCTTGCCCAGCCTTTCGTACATTTCCACATTCGCACCATCCAGCGTGCCGATGGTAATGGCGCCGTTCATCATGAGCTTCATGTTGCCGGTTCCGGAGGCTTCCTTGCCGGCGGTGGAGATCTGCTCGGAAATCTGGGCGGCCGGCATGAGAATTTCCGCGACGGAAACCCTGTAGTTCGGAACAAAATAGACCTGCAGCTTATCCCGGCAGATCGGGTCCTGCTGCAGATTGTTCTGCAGCGAACAGAGAAGTTCAATGATATGCTTTGCCGTCCTGTAGCTGGCCGCAGCTTTTGCACCGAAGGTAAAAATCCGGGGCGTGAATTCCATATTCGGACTGTTGTGAATAGTGTTCTGCAAATAGATGATATAAAGAGCACACAGAAGCTGCCGCTTATATTCGTGCAGCCTTTTTACCTGCACATCCATCATCGCGTCGGTATTGATGACAAAACCGTCCGACCTTTTCACCCAGCTGGCAAAGCCCGTCTTGTTTTCGCGCTTGATGTCCAGAAGTTTCTGCTGGAAGCCCGGATCGGTGGAAAAGTCACGCAGCTTCGCCAGCATCTCCGGGTGCAGCAGGTAGCTGTCTCCGCCCAGAACCTCGCAGATCAGCCGATGCAGGCTCGGATTGATCTGCGCAAGCCAGCGACGGTGGTCAATGCCGTTCGTAACGTAGGTGAATTTATCGGGCTGCAGACTGTATATGTCCCGGAAGAGGGAATTTTTCAGAATGTCTCCGTGAAGCCGGGACACGCCGTTTACTTTGTAGCAGGCGGCAAGACACAGATTTGCCATATGAACCTGTCCGTTCTGCAGAATCATACTGCGCCCGACGCGGTCACCGCCGCCGAAGGATGAAACAAGGTAATCGCACCAGCGCCGGTTTATTTCGGAAATAATTTCCCAAATGCGGGGAAGCAGCTGCTGGATAAGATTCTGCGGCCACAGCTCCAGCGCTTCACTCATAACGGTATGATTCGTATAAGCAACGCAGCTTGTTACGATTTTCCAGGATTCATCCCAGCCGAGCCCGTATTCATCCATAAGGAGCCGCAGAAGTTCCGGAATGACCAGCGTGGGGTGCGTATCGTTAATCTGAATGGTATTGTGCTCAGCAAAAGTCCGCACGTCCCCGTACTTCTTTACCTGCTCTTTCAGGATGGTCTGCGCTGTGGCAGAGACGAAAAAGTACTGCTGCTTGAGACGAAGCTTCTTTCCTTCAAAAGTTTCATCCGCCGGGTACAGAACCTTGGTAATGACTTCCGCCATGGTCCGCTTTTCCAGAGACTGGACATACTTGCCTTCGGAGAAAAGATACATGTCCAGCTCATTGCTGCTGTGCGCCTCCCAGAGACGCAGCGTGTTCACGAAATTTCCTCCGTAGCCTACGATAAGCATGTCCCGGGGAAGTGCGTAGACGGAGGTATAGTTGGAATATACAGCATGATAATGGCCGGTGTTGTCCCACCAGGGCGTTACCTGCCCGCCGAATCGGACTTCCACCATCTCATCGGAATGTGGAACAAGCCAGCTGTCGGCGCCGATGCGCCAGTCATCTGCAACCTCCTTCTGACTGCCGTCCTTGATTTCCTGCTTGAACATTCCCAGCTCGTAGCAGATGGAGTAGCCGGCGGCGGGAACTTCCATCGTGGCGAGAGAATCCATATAGCAGGCTGCAAGCCGCCCGAGACCGCCGTTTCCCAATCCCGCATCCGGCTCGGCATCCAGGATATCCGCGGCGCTGCGGCCCAGATCCTCCAAAGCGCCCTGCACTGCATCCTGTATGCCGATATTGAAAGCATTTTTCAACAGGCTTCGGCCCATCAGAAATTCCATGGACAGATAGTGCACCTTTTTCCGATCCGTGCGTGGCTCTTCTGCAGCCAGAACCCGGGACATGATTTCCCGAATAACCATGGCGGTAGCTTGAAATACCTGATCATCAGTGGCGGCGCTGCTGGCTATGCCGAAATGGGCGCAGAGCTTGTCTTCAATCGCACTTCGAACTTCATCTCTTGAAATTTCACTTTTCATACAATTTTCCGCCGCCTGCCCGCTTCTGTTCGACAGGAGGAAAGCGGCATCTCCTTTTCGTCTTATGGAAACTCTGTATAGTTTTGCTTCCTAATATCGGAAACGTCGGATCGCATGCAGCCATTTTCCGGGTTTTGCAGCCGAAGAAAATGATAGCCGCCGTCTTAGACGGGAAGGAATCCAAACAATGCAGTTTCCGCAAAATGTGTTTTTTATCCTAGCGCAAAAACATGAATAGAAGATAAAAACGCAAATAAAAAATGGTAAAAGGGAGAAATTTCTCCCTTTCAGCCAAAACGGATGTCCGGCGACAGCGCAATTTCCGTCAGATTTTGCTGCTCTTGGGCAGAACAAAAGGAAACTTATCGCTCCCGCGCAGAACGGTTGTCGCACTGACTTCCGAATATTTGTCCAGAACAACATTCTGCAGCTGCGCTCCGCCATGGATGACGGCGCCGCGCATAACGATGCAGTTCTGCAGTCGGACCTGCGGCTCAATATGCACACCGGAGAAAATGAGACAGTGCTCCAGTTCGCCTTCAATTCGGCAGCCGTCCGCAATAAGGCAGTTCTGCACCTTTGCGGTCTCCCCGTAGTAGGTGCTGACTTCTTCGTGAATTTTTGTCCGCAGGGGAAGGTGCGGCGGAAAGACGCTGGCACGGCTTTGCGCATCCAGCATGTCCATATTTGCGCGGAAATAGTTTTCATCCGAGGTAATAACGCAGGCATAGCTTTCATGGACGTAAAGATTGACCCGCCCTCCGGAGCGGAGGTAGTCAAAGAGGGCGTCCGAATGGAAATGAACTTTGTTGTCCTCCTGACAGGTGCGCATCATGGAAAGAAGCAGATCCTTGCGGATGATATAAGCCTCCAGGGACCAGAGCCCGTTTATTTCCGGGGACTGGCTGCGTACCATGCGCTGGGAGGAGCCGTCGGCTTCCGGCAGGAACTGATAGTTGAGAGGTTCCGCAGGATTGCGTGCACAGATAGCCGTAATCGGAAGATGCGAAGCCTCATGGCTTGCGACAGCGGCGGCAATGTCAATATTCGCCGCGACATAGCCGCGCATCAGGACCAGATTCGACTGCGGAATGCTATGGATATAGCTAGCAACCGCATTGAGGGCTTCCATGGTTCCGGCATATGCGCCGGTATGATACTCCGGCAGGCCGAAGGGAGGCAGCATGCGCAGTCCGCCCTTGCGCCGGGAATCGTCCCATTCCTTTCCGCTTCCAAGATGATCCAGCAATGACTGGTAATCCCGCTGCATGATCACGCCTACGTCGTGGATGCCGGCGTTGGAAAGCGAGGACAGGGGAAAGTCAATAAGACGGTAGCGGCAGCAGAAAGGCAGAGAGGAACTGGTCCTCTGCCGCACCAGCGCACCCAGCTGCCTGGAAGTATTGTAGGCGAAGATGATTCCATGATAGTCCGGCATGTCAGACCTCCTGACCCGAATAGATCATAGCCCCTGCGGGAACACGGGCGCCGGCATGTATTTCGATGTCCGGACCGCAGGTAGCGACTCCCCATGCATCGGTCCCGTCCGGCGGTGCTCCGACATGGGCTCCTTTATGGAGAACGGTGTTTTCCCCGATAATGGCATACTCCACAACAGCCCCCTCCTCAACGACGGCGCCGGGCATGAGAACGCTGTAGGAAACCTGTGCCCCCGGTGCAACCGTCGTGGAATCCGAAAGAACGGAGTTTTCCACCAGACCTTCTATAGAACAGCCTTCGGTAACGATAGAGTGCGTGACGGAGGCCATCGGCCCGATGTACTGCGGCGGGCGGGGCGGCCAGTTCGACAGAATAGGCCAATCCGGATCATAGAGATTGATAAGTTCCGTGCTGAGCATGTCCATGTTCGCGTCCCAGAGGCTTGTAATGGTGCCCACGTCCCGCCAGTAGCCGTCGAAGTGATACGGCCACAGCCGGGCTCCGCCGGACAGCATTTTGGGGATGATGTTCTTCCCGAAATCCTTCTGGGATTCGGGGTCCGCTTCATCTTCCATGAGGTATTTCCGGAGCGTTTCCCATTTAAATACATAGATCCCCATGGAGGCCAGATCGCTTTTCGGGTGCTTTGGCTTCTCCTCAAATTCCGCAATGCAGCCGTCTGCCCCAAGGTTCATGATCCCGAACCGCGGAGCGTCCTCCATGGAAACCTGCAGTACGGCAATCGTACAGTCTGCCTTATGCTCCCGGTGCTCCCGCAGCATAAGGGAATAATCCATCTTGTACACATGGTCGCCGGATAAAATGAGAACGTCATCCGGATCATACATTTCAATGAAACCTATGTTCTGATAGATGGCGTTGGCAGTTCCGGAAAACCAGGAGCCCGTTTCTCCGGACGAGACATAGGGCGGCAGGATGAAAACACCGCCGTCCGAGGTATCCATATCCCAGGCCTGACCGCTGCCGATATAGGAATTCAGGCGCAGCGGACGGTACTGGGTAAGAACACCCACCGTATCAATTCCGGAATTTGCGCAGTTGGACAGGGGAAAATCAATGATGCGGTACTTCCCGCCGAAGGGCATGCTGGGCTTTGCGACCTTCCGAGTCAGCGCATACAGACGCGACCCCTGGCCGCCGGCAAGAATCATGGCTATACAGGATTTCTTCATACAACGTAGGCTCGGAGCCACAAAACGGCTCCTCTCCTTCCCAGAAAACGGTCTGCAGCAGCAGGGAGTGTGGAATGGCTTATCCGCGGCGGCAGGCTGCCGCTTCTTCCTTCATTCTAACATAGAAAAACGGAAAAAGGAGACAAAGATCCGCCCGGAAGCGCTCCGCAAGCGGGCAGTTTGCACAGTAGGAAGGCAGCTGGGAAAGCCCCGCCGCGAAAATACGCTCAGGTTTCCTTTTCCGGGACACCGTTATACTGGTTCATCGCTCGGTCCGGGCCTTCACAGATATAGCATGCAACGGCATCGGCGGCTCGATCTATTGCCTGCCGAATCCGCACGGCGTCGGAGCCTGAAGGTCCGGAGAGAACCCAATCCGGCATCGCCGTACCCGATTCCGGGGCGCCGACTCCGACGCGGATGCGCGGGAAGGCGTCTGTTCCCAGCCGGGCGATGATACTTTTGAGACCGTTGTGTCCCCCGGCGGAACCGCCCTTGCGGACCCGTATCCGCCCGGGTTCCAGATCCACGTCATCTGAGACCACGAGAACCCGTTCCGCGGGAACATGGTACCAGCGCACGGCTTGAATGACAGAATCCCCGGAAAGATTCATGTAGGTCTGCGGCTTCATAAGAAAAACCTTGTTTCCGGACAGACTGCATTGCCCGGTGAGGGCGGAAAATTTAAGACGGCGGATGGATGTCTGCTGCTTTCTGCAGAAGGCGTCCGCCGTCTGAAACCCCATGTTATGCCGGGACTGCGCGTACTTTTCTCCCGGGTTTCCGAGAAAGACGGCAATCCACTGGGGACCGCCGTCGGTTTTTTTAAACAGCATAGTTATTCATTCTTCCCGCTTACTCAAACAGACTCGAAATGCTCAGCTCTTCGTGGATGCGCGAGATCGCGTCGGCGAAGATGGGAGCAACCGACATGTAATTGATTGAATTCACTTTCGGAGCACCTTCCGGATAGGGAATCGTATTGAGAAGCATGAGCTCCTTGATGCAGCTGTTGGAAATCCTTTCCAGTGCCGGATCAGAAAGAACGCCGTGGCTTGCGCAGGCGTAAACCTCTGTCGCGCCGCCGACTTCCTTGACGGCCTTGGCAGCGCCTACAAGCGATCCGCCCGTATCCACCATGTCGTCCAGAAGAATGCAGGTTTTTCCTTCTACGTTGCCGATGATATTCATGACTTCGGAGTGATTGGCACGCTCCCGGCGCTTATCCACGATGGCCATGTTCACGCCCAGCTTCATGGCAAAGGCGCGGGCTCTGGCCGTGCTTCCCACATCGGGGGAAACAACCATCAGATCCTCATTGCCCTTGCCGAATTTACGAATGTAGTATTTGGCAAAAATCGGGGCACCCATCAGGTTGTCCACGGGAATATCAAAGAAACCCTGAATCTGTGCCGCGTGCAAATCCATAGTCAGAACCCGATCGGCTCCCGCCGCAGTGATAAGGTTTGCAACCAGCTTTGCGGAAATCGGGTCCCGGCTTTTTGCTTTGCGATCCTGCCGGGCATAGCCGAAGTACGGAATGACAGCAGTGATACGTCCGGCAGAGGCGCGCTTCATGGCGTCGGTCATAATCAAAAGTTCCATCAGACTGTCGTTCACCGGCTTGCAGGTAGACTGCACAATGAAAACATCGGAGCCGCGAACCGGTTCCTGTACGGATACGGAGCATTCCCCGTCGGCGAACTGCGTGACGGTACTGTTTCCCAGATTCTGATTCAGGTGAGCACAGATCTCCTCACTCAGAATGGGGCAGGCATTCCCCGTGAAGACCTTGATTTCTCTGCCGTTGAGTGTCATAGCACTGTTCCTTTCCCAATATCTCCCATATTGCCGGCATGCCGCTTCGCACAAGCCCGACAGGGTTTGCGGAATGCGGAATGCCAAAGCGCCTAGATTATAACAAAAGCCCGCACAGAAAGGAAGAGCCTTTATTTACAATCAGCCCTTTTTTATATATAATAGCACAGCCGAGAAATATGACAAACGAAAATCAATTATGTAAAGAAACCCGGCATGCGCCGGGAAGAACCATGCAGATGGAAAAGAAATATGGCAGACTTACAATTTGAAGAATTCAAAAACAAATTAAATGACGATCTTCCGGAACTGACGAACTTGGAGCAGGCGCTGAATCTGGATGCCGGAAAAAAGGAAATCGAGGAACTGGAAACAGCCAGCTCCCGCCCGGATTTCTGGAACGATGTGGAAAAATCCCAGCGTGTGCAGAAGCGTCTGAAAAACCTAAAGGACCGCCAGACCCGCTACGAAGGCCTGCAGTCGCAGTATCAGGACCTTCTGACGATCTGCGAAATGGCGCAGGAAGAAAACGACGACAGCCTTCTTCCGGAACTGAAGGAAGGGTATGACAAGTTCCGGACGGAACTGGAAAACATGCGCCTGGGCACGCTTCTGACAGGGGAATACGACTCGAACAACGCCCTGCTTACTTTCCACGCCGGTGCCGGCGGGACGGAAGCCCAGGACTGGACGCAGATGCTCTACCGGATGTATAACATGTGGGCAGATAAGCATGGCTATGCGGTAAAAATCATGGATATGCTGGAAGGCGAGGAAGCGGGAATAAAAAGTGCCACAATCCGCATCGAAGGAGACAACGTGTACGGCTTTCTGAAATCGGAAAACGGCGTACACCGTCTGGTGCGGGTATCGCCGTTTGATGCCGCGGGAAGGCGTCATACCTCGTTTGCAGCGGTGGAAGTGATGCCGGAAATCTCCGATGACAAGGAAATTGAGCTGCGGGATGAGGACATCAAAATGGATGTCTTCCGCTCATCCGGAGCCGGCGGACAGAAGGTCAACAAGACGTCCTCCGCCGTCCGTCTTACGCATATCCCCACCGGCATCGTAGTTTCCTCCCAGGTGGAACGGAGCCATTTCCAAAACCTGGAAAACTGCAAGAATATGCTGCGCGCGAAACTCGCCGAAATTAAGGAAAGGGAGCATCTGGAGAAAATCAGCGATATCAAAGGCGTGCAGATGAAAATAGAATGGGGAAGCCAGATCCGTTCCTATGTTTTCATGCCCTATCAGCAGGTGAAGGATCACCGTACCGAGTATGAGGACAGCAACATTGAAGGCGTCATGGACGGAAATCTGGACGGATTCATAAACGCATTCCTCACCATGAACGCGGAAAAGAGAGATGCCGCCGGCTGACCCTTCGCCGGAAAAAGACGATTATCGCGGGACTGCCATTCGGGGCATTCCTTCCCTGCCCGCTGGGCAGATCGGGCAGTTCCGTATGCAAAGAATACAGATGAAACCAAAGGAGAAAACGCATGAGTGCCTCAACGGAACGGAAAAAACGGCAGGAAGCTCGGGCAGCCGGGACCGATAAGAAAACCAATGAAAGCATCCGGCAGGCCAAAGAGACAAAGAAGTGGAAGGTTTCCTATACAATTATTATTGTCGTCCTGGTCCTTCTTCTGGCTTTCAGCCTCTTTGTGACGAGTTCTCTGCCCTATCGGACGCTGACCGCAGTGCAGTGCAGCACGGACAAATACACGGTTGCCGACTTTGAATACTATTTCGGGAGCGGCTACAATTATTTTATGAGCCAATACGGAAGCTATGCGTCCTACTTCGGCCTGAACACCGGCACCGACCTGAAGGAACAGACCTGCAGCATTTCTGAAGACGAGAATATCACGACATGGTACGATTATTTTGAGGATATGGCGCTGAAAAATATGCAGCAGGTTTCCGCTTTCTGCAGCTACGCGGAACAGAACGGCATTGCATTGGACGACGAGGATAATGCGACGGTAGAAGAACAGATTTCTTCGGCGCGGGAGAACGCGGACAGCGGCGGCTATGAAAATCTGGACGCCTATCTGGAAGCGACCTACGGTCCAGGCGTCAATGAGAAGACGGTTCGTACGCAGCTGGAACGTCAGGTACTGGCGATGAAAGTATCCACGCAGGTGGAGGACAGCTTTACCTTCACGGATGAGGAGAAAGAAGCCGAATACCAGAACAACAGGAACGACTGGGATCTTTATACATACGACTACTATTTTGTGCAGGCGGAAGAAGTTCCGGTCGAATCTTCCGACGCCTCCGAAGAGACAGCGGATTCCGCACAGCAGAGTTCGGAGGATACCGGATCCAGCGAGCCGTCGGTATCCCTTGATCAGAATACGGACGGCAGCGCGGAGGAGAATGTGGAGACTGCTGTTACGGAGGAAACCATGGCCGCCGCGAAAACAAAAGCAGACGCCATCGAGGCGGCTTATGTGGAAAGCCCGGATACTTCCCTGACAGACCTTGTCCAATCGGTCTTGGGGGATGATTCAGCAAACGCTACAACGGAAACCGATTTGGAAGGTTCCAACATCAATGAGGTGATGGCGGAATGGCTGAAGGACGCATCCCGAAAGAGCGGAGACAGTACAGTGCTGGAGAGTGCGGACAGCGGCTATTATGTGGTTGTGTACCGCAGCCGCAGCGATAATCATTACTACACGGCGAATGTGCGCCATATTCTCATCCAGGCGGAAGCCTCCAGCGACGGAACTTACTCCGAAGAGGCACTGCAGACGGCCTACAACCGGATCCAGGAAATTTATAATGAGTTCGAGTCCGGCGATCGGACCGAAGACAGTTTCGCCGCCCTTGCCACACAGTATTCCGAGGATTCCGGCTCTGCCAGCAACGGAGGCCTGTATGAGAACGTCTACAAGGGCCAGATGGTCGACACCTTCGAAGAATTCTGCTTCGCGGAAGGCCGCAAACCCGGCGACACCGGCATTGTTGAAGGCAGCAGCGGAAGCTACCGGGGATATCACCTGATCTATTATGTCGGACAGGGGGAACTGTACAGCAATTATCTTGCGGAGCAGCAGCTTCGCAGCGACAAGATGAGCGAATGGGAAACGCAGACCGAGGAAGCCTTTGCACCGGTGAAGAAATACGCCATTTGCTACGCTTCGCAGGGCGGAACGCAGTCCTGAAGAACAAAGAAAACCAAAATAAGAATGCGCCCCGAAGAAATTCGGGGCGTTTCCATACCCTGCGCTTCCCGGCTGGGAAGCGGGAGAAAAAGACAATCCTTTGGGCGCTATGCGAAGGTGCCCGGCTCTTCCGTATCGGCTGCCTGCTGCCGCTTCTGACTCAGGTAGTCGTTCAGGTAGCGGGAGGCAGAACCGAGAATACGCAGAATCAGTTCATCCGCCTCTTCGCTCTGCCCGCTGCAGATCGCATCGGTGAGCCGGGGATAAAGGGGGAGCGATTTCTCCGCTTCGTCCCGACTGGCGTAGTGGAGCTGAATGAGGTTTCGCAGCAAGGTTTCAAAACTCTGAAAGATGATGGCGTACGCTCGGTTTCCGGAGATCTGCGTGATGCACCGGTGATAGGCATACAGCGCGTCCGGAAGCTTTTTCTCATTCACGGAAAGAAGAGCATCGGAGCACTGCCGGAGCGACGCGGCCGAAACTTCTGCAATATGTTCGCAGGCTAGACGGGTGCACTCACGTTCTATGAGAATCCGCATATCCATCATATCGCGAAACAGCGCCGGGTCAATCAGTGCGGAATCGTAGCGCATGATGACCGAAAGAGCTTCGGGGGTGCAGTTTTTCGCAAAATCCACTACGAAAGCGCCCTGCCGGGGAACAACACGGACAAATCCCATTCGTTCCAGGTCCAGAATGCCCTGATTGACGGAACCTCGGCTCAGTCCCAGCTCTTCCGCCAGCTTCCGCTCCGGCGGCAGCCGGTAGCCCGGCTTCAGTTTTCCGGAGAGGATTTCGGCAATCAGTCGATCTACAAAACTGCTTTTCAGACCGGAACCTTTCTGCAGCATCTTTTTCATCCCTTTCTGCCGGCGCAGATTGCAGCAGCGGCAGATTTACTATAGCACCCGACATAGTCTGGATCAAGAATTAAGACCAGCGGGAATCCATCTTTCCGGAAAGACGGCCGCTGCGGGAGGACCCAAAGAAAGCGGCTTCCCTCGTTGCCCGCTTCAGTTTTCGTGGAAACTGCTCGATTTCCGTGCCCGTTTTTCGTCACAATTTTGTCAAAACGGTCTTGCTTTTTTTCGATCGCTAAAATACAATAGATTACGTGGTATAGCCACGACGCATAAACTTACACAACGCAAATCATGGATACGGTTTTCCCGTCCCCTTCATGCGGCGGGAAGCAATGCCTACGGAATAGGAGGTTGAGATGGCAAAATACGATGTCATAGTTGTCGGCGCCGGCAACGGAGGCCTTTCGGCCGCCGCCTATTTGGCCAAGGCCGGCAAGAAGGTGCTGGTACTGGAGAAAAACAAACTGCCCGGCGGCTGCGCTACCAGTTTTCGAAGAGGCGATTTCGAATTCGAAGCAACGCTGCATGAGCTCTGTCAGATGGGAACTTCGGAAGATCCCGGCGCCGTGCGGAAGCTGCTTGACGGATACGGCTTGAATGTTGAATGGGTTCCGGTCGAGGAATCCTTCAATTCCATCAGTACGGATCCGAAGAACGGCTTCGATGTGCAGATGCCGGCCGGGGTAGACGCTTTTATTGACGAAATGGAGCGACAGGTTCCTGGCAGTCGGGAATCCATGACTACGGTGATGGAGCTTTCCCGGATGCTTTCGGATGGCGTCGGCTGGCTTGCGGAGCGGCACAATGAGCCAAGCGGCCTGCAGAAGGTCGAAATGCTGATGAAATGGCATGATTTGATGAAAGTCGTGCCGGTGACGACGGACGATATGCTTCGCCGTATCGGTGTCCCGGACAAAGCAAGGGAAATCTACGAATCCTACTGGGATTACGTGAGTGTGGATTCTACCAAAATGAGCTTTGCCGTATACGCTTTCATGACGTATACCTATCTTGTGAAAAAACCCTGGATAGCAAAATACCGCAGCCATGAAATCGTGCTGGCCTACGACCAGCGCATTCGGGAACTTGGCGGCGATATCTGGTACAACACCGAAGTCACGAAAATTGACGTAAAGGATGGTGCGGTTCGCGGCGTTTCGCTGAAGACGGGGGAATATCTGCCCTGCGATCGTGTAATTTCCAATCTGATGCCGACAGTTGTTTTTGACCGCATGGTGGACCCGAAGGAGGTGCCCGAGCGGGATCGGCGCCTGATGAATGCAAGGAAACTGGCGCAGGCTGCCTTTACCATTTATCTCGGCCTGGATGCTTCCGCGGAGGAAATCGGACTGAAAGGTTATGATACCTTTGTCCGCTCTACGGGAGATACGCTCCAGCAGTATAACAATGCGGCCTCTCTGGAAACCCATCAGGATTACTGCGTGACCGTTCTCAACAACGTCATCCCCGATGCCTCCCGCCCCGGCAGCTGCCTTCTGCAGTTCAGCAAGTTCTATACTGCCGACGTGTTCAAGGATGTAACGGAGGAGCAGTACTTCAAGCTGAAAGACAAAATCGCCATGGAAACGGTCCTTCATTATGAAAAGCTGACCGGACTTGACATCCGCAGCCATATTGAGGAAATCGTGGTTGCCGCGCCGGTTACCTGGGCAAGATATCTGGGAACACCGCAGGGAGACGTCTACGGATACGAACCGGGCACCTGGGATGGCATGTTCCCGCGCGTGCAGTCTGCGCACAAACTGGACTATACGATTAAAGGACTTCGCTTCGTAGGCGGACACGGCACGCAGATGGACGGCTACAGCCAGGCATATATGTCCGGGGCTGAGCAGGCCCGCTACATGCTGCTGGATATGAAGGAGGGCTGCTGAATGAAATACAATTACGATAAAAAAGCCCTGCAGGGACTGAGCGTCGGGCCGTTCCTAAACCAGGTGAAACTGCGTACGCAGAAGATCGAAGAAGCACCGGATACCATGCCGGTATCCGTCTTCAATGCCAACCGGCTTGCTAAGGCGCTGCATCCGGACGTGCAGCATGTGAAAATTTCCGAGGTTGCCGATCACGGCGGCGCAAAAAGCTATACGCTTGTCCCGGATGCAGAGCGGGGCACGGAGAAGATGGCCTACTTCCGCGCAAGCCAGTATGTCAGTGTATCCCTGCATATCGGAGACGCGGTGCTGAGCAAACCCTATACCATCCGTTCCAGCCCAGCGGACGCCCTGGGCACCGGAAAAACCAGCTATATTCTGACCGTGAAGCAGACAAGTCCTGCCTACGCGTCCAAATATATTCTGGAAAACTGGAAGCAGGGGGATACCGTGGATATATCCGGACCTCTTGGAGACTTTTACTACCAGCAGCTGCGGGATGCGGGAACCGTCGTCGCAATCGCCGGCGGGAGCGGCATTACGCCGTTCTACTCGATGGCGGCGGCAATTGTGGATGGTCTGGAGGATTTCAATCTGACTATTCTCTATGGAAGCCGGACTGCGGACGGCATCCTGCTGAAGGACGAAATTGAAGCGCTGGCTGCGAAAAGCGGCGGAAAAATCAAAGTCGTGCATATCCTCTCCGATGAGGAGAAGGATGGGTACGAACACGGATTTATTACAGCGGAGATCATTCGAAAGTATGCTCCGGAGGGGGACTACTCCGTTTTCATGTGCGGGCCGAAAGCAATGTACGATTTTGAAGACGGAGAGATGAAAAAGCTGGGACTTCCAAAACGCAGGGTGCGCAAGGAAATGTCCGGCGACTACTTCGGGGCAGAGAAGAACGCGGATTATCCGGTACAGGCAAAAGGAAAGGAATTTCAGCTTACGGTAAATATCCGCGGCGAAAAACAGCGTGTTGCGTGCAAGGCCGGAGAAAGCCTCCTCTGGGCGATGGAAAACGCCGGCATAAAGGCTCCCTCCCATTGCCGCAGCGGACAGTGCGGATGGTGTCATTCCAAGCTAATCTCGGGAGAATATTACTGCCCTAAGGATGCGGACGGGCGCCGCATGGCGGACAAGAAGTTCGGATGGATTCATCCCTGCTGCACATATCCTCTGAGTGATATGGAAATCTGTATTTATCCCACGGAGTGAAGCAAAACAGAATACAGAATAAAATACGAAGAAAGCGGAAGAGGAAGGAAACTTCTCTTCCGCCTTCTTTCACTATGTTCGCTTTAAAGAACGCACGGTACCCGAATCTTCAATCTATGCGATGAGCAGAATAGGGGAAAAGGCGATCAGGATCTGGCCTGAGTAATAGAAAAAGATAAGGGAAATATCCTTGTTGTGGGAAGGATAGGCTCCGAAGGAGTTGGAAGTAAGAATCACATCGCTCAGACCGAAGAAGAGACCGCCGATGGCAAACAGCAGCGTGCCGGGGCAGAACCCGTAGACTGCAGCGCCGCAGGCACACCCTGCCATGAGAAAAACAGCAAAAAGATAAATCACGGCTCCCACAATGCCGCCCTTCAGCCGACGGCCGCAGGAATAGTCCACTTTCTGCTTTTTTTCAAAAAGAAGGGAAAGAAGGACCGCCGCAACGGCGTAGGGAATCCCGACTTTAAATACGTCGAAGGTAATGTCCGCCAAGCCCAGGATGTAAAGAACGTGACCGGCAAGAAAGACAAGCATGCCGACGCCGAAGGAAGCGCTCCGAACGGTGAGCTTCCGGTTTTTATTTTTGGCAACAGCCATCAGGACGTCCCCGACAGCCCCGCAGCAAAGACCCAGAAACACCAGCTGCGCGAACTTTTCGTACCAGGACATTGAAAGGGAAAATGCCCCGATGCCTACAAAGCACGCAGACGCAAGCGTCTTTTGCAGCAGCGCGGCATTGTAGTTTTTTACTTTCAATCTTTTCAGATACCCGCCGGCGAAGAAATAGCACATCAGGCTCAGCACCAGCATCAGCATTAAATTCATAATTTCCTCCGCATCTCTCTTATCGCTGCAAGCGCAGCCTTTGACAGTATACCACATCCGCACGCGCAATGGAGAAAGCACCGCGGCGGAACCGTGCCTGCCTTTAAGGTGCGGCGAATTATTTGCCCATGGATTTTCCGATTTGGATAGGAAAAATCGGAAATCTCTCGGCTTTTCGATCCCAAATTAGGCTTATTTGTAAAAGTGCCTAAATCCATACATTTTTTTTGTAAGGAATGGAAATTTTTTGCAAACGAGGAGTTTTCCCCGCACTTCTATCGAAATTATTAGGCAAACAGGGTATAATTGCTATAAAAAGAGAGATGCCGAAAGGCAAGTGGGGAGAAAGAAATGCGGATTGGATTTGATAACGGCAAATATTTAAAGCTGCAGGCGGAAAAAATTCGGGAGCGAATTGCGAACTTCGGCGGCAAGCTCTATCTTGAGTTTGGCGGCAAGCTATTTGATGACTATCATGCATCCCGGGTTCTGCCGGGATTTCACCCGGATTCGAAAATCACAATGCTCAAGGAAATTTCCGATGACGTAGAGGTCGTCATCGCCATCAACGCCGGGGATATTGAAAAAAATAAAATTCGAGGCGACCTGGGTATTACGTATGACAGTGAGCTGCTGCGGCTTGCTGATGCCTTTTCAAATAACGGACTCATGGTGGGGAGTGTCGTTCTGACGCAGTTTTCCGGACAGCAGGCGGCGGTTGCCTATGAAAAGAAGCTGCAGTCCCTGGGAATGAAAGTCTACCGGCATTATCCTATCGAAGGGTATCCGGCGGATCTTCCGCTGATTGTCGGCCCGGAGGGGTTTGGAAAAAACGACTATATAGAAACCCAGCGGCCTTTGGTTGTGGTGACAGCCCCGGGTCCCGGAAGCGGAAAAATGGCGACCTGTCTCAGCCAGATCTATCATGAAAACCTGCGTGGTGTGCAGGCGGGCTATGCAAAATTTGAAACATTTCCCGTCTGGAACCTGGCGCTCAACCATGTGGTAAATCTCGCTTATGAGGCGGCAACGGCAGATCTCAATGATGTAAACATGATTGATCCTTTCCACCTTGAAGCCTACGGTAAAACGGCGGTGAACTACAACCGCGATGTGGAGGTTTTCCCAGTGCTCAATGCGATTCTGGAGAAAGTCTGCGGGGGCACGTCTCCCTACCGTTCTCCGACCGATATGGGAGTCAATATGGTGGGTTTCTGCATATCGGATGATGACGTAGTACGAGAAGCGGCGGCACGGGAAATCGGACGGCGGTATTTTCAGGCAATGTGCGAGGCAAGGAAGGGAAATACAGACTCACGGCCGGCGCAGAAGATAGAAATCCTGATGAAGAAAGCCAATATTACGCCGACGGACAGAAAGGTTGTCCCCGCGGCGAGAGCCAAAGCAGAGAAAACCGGCGGACCTGCCGCAGCGATGGAAATGGAGGACGGCACGATACTGACCGGGAAAACGTCCCGCCTTCTGGGGGCCTCCTCCGCGCTGCTGCTCAATGCGCTGAAGTATCTGGCAGGTATCGAGGACAGTGTGGATCTTCTCAGCCCGGAATATATTGAGCCTATCATGCACCTCAAAGTACACTGCCTGGGGGATCACAGCCCCCTGATGCATCTGAACGAGATGCTGATTGCGCTGTCTATTGCTGCGGTTTCGGATCCGGAAGCGCAGAAGGCGCTGGATCAGGTGGGGCGGCTGGAAGGCCTGGATGCGCATTCCTCCGTCATTCTTTCACAGATCGATGAAGGGGTATTCAAGCAGCTGGGCGTTAACCTCACCTGTGAGCCGCAGTACGAGAGCAACAAGCTTTACCATACATAACTTTCATTCCATTTGCGGACGGGAAATGCGAGGAAAAATTCATGGCGCAGAAAACAAAACAGGAAATAATCACTTGCTTTTTTGAAATGCTGAATACCCAGTCTTTTGACAAGATTTCCATTGTATCCATATCGGAACGATGCGGAATCAACCGCAATACGTTCTACTATTATTTTGAGGATATCTATGCGATGCTGGTGGAAGCTCTGGATTCCGTTCTGGCTTCCTCCGAGGTCGGCCAGAAAGCCCGCACGTGGGAGGAAGCATTCCTGATGTCAACGGAGTTCGGCAGAAAAAACCGCAAGGTTGTCTACCATCTTTACTATTCCAATGCCAGAGAGCGCGTAGAGCAGTTTCTCTATGATCTGGCCCTGTCGATTATGCGCCCCTTTGTACAGTCATTTCCGGCAGCGGGGAAACTGGAAGAGGAGGACCGGGAGTCTTTTGCCATTTTCTGTTCCTCCGCCATTGCGGCCTTGATGGTGAAATGGCTTCGTTCGGGAATGAACGGGGACGCGGAGACGGAAATCAGAAAATTCGGCGGCCTTATGGATCACTATGTTCCGATAGATACCCTCAGAAAAGAAAGCTGAAAATTGAACATTTTACCGATAAAGAAAGGATCCAAAGATGGCTTCGTCTTCGGATCCTTTTCTTTTCCCCCGTAGAGGGATACTCTCTCAAGGGCAGCTCAGGAATTTTTTAACCAGCTGCCGTACCTGTTTCGGGGCGTCGGTTTCCATGATGTTCCCGTCTGCTTTTGCGCCCGGGATTAAAACTTCGCCGACCGAAGTGCAGTTGAGAAGCTCGATGGTCTTCCGATAGGCGAAAAGCATTCCGTCAAAGGTTTCCATCGGGTCATCCTCACAGCAGGCGATGAGCGCGGAACGTCTTATCGGAAACTCCGTGCCGTGGCAATAGGCGTAGAATTTGTCAATGACCATTTTCAGTTTTCCTGGAAAAGAATACCAGTAGACGGGCGTTGCAATCAGAAGACCATTGCATTCCGCAAGGTTTTCGCAGAATGGATTGAAATCGTCCTCCACGACGCAGGGCTTTCCCTTGGAAAAGCAGGAATTACAAACGACGCAGCGCTCTACCTTCATCAGAGTAGAATCAAACCGTACCGTCGGAAGACCGGCCCGCGCTGCCTCCATGCTGAAAATTTCCGCAAGAGTGGAACTGTTTCCGTCAAGTCGGCTGCTGCCGGTCAGGACCGCAATTTTATTACCCATAATCTGTTCCTTTCTCCGGAAAAGAAAATCCGGGAGCTCGTATATTTCTATCCTATTATTTTATTTTATAATAAATCATTTTAAAGGATATCCAGCAATTCTTCAAAGCAGACGCCGTCTTCCGGGGGGATTTTCATTTCCTCCGATTTGATCATGCACTTCTGAATAAAACGGGCCGCATGCTGTACGGAATCTGGAAGAGTGCGGCCGTTGACGGCATCCGCGATGAGGATGGCAGAGAAAACGTCTCCGGTTCCGGAACGGGGCTGCCCGGAACGAAGGGTGCGGAATATCTGCAGATCTCCGCCTTTTTCCCGGCAGGCATTGGCAACATACGTACCGGCTGGTATGCCCGTTATCACGATATTCTTTGCACCCAACTCCGCCAGCTGCTCGGTCAGAACTTCCAGTTCCCTGCGCCTCCAGGATCCTTCATGATAGGGAGTACCGGTCAGCAGGCAGGCTTCCGTAACGTTTGGCGTCAGAAGATCCGCGTCCGGGACAAGCGAACGCATTCGCTCGCAGGTTTTTTCCGTAAAACCTTCATACAGCACGCCGTCGTCCGCCATGACGGGGTCTACCAGGACAAGAGTATTATCCGACCGGAAATCGGCAATAAAGTCCTTGGCAATGGCAAATTGCGCCGGGGATCCGAAATAGCCTGTAGCAATGCCGGAAAACTGCAATCCCAGATGCTTCCAGTTTGCGATATACGGCGGAAGATCCGCCGTGCAGTCCCGAAGATAAAACTCATCGTAGGCTGTATGAGCGGAAAGCAGAGCGGTCGGGATGGCGCAGCACTGTACTTTCAGAGCGGAAACGATAGGAAGAAAAACGGTAAGAGAACATCGCCCAAAACCGGTAAAATCGTTTATGACGGCAATTTTTTTCTGGTTGTTATGGGAATAGGCCATGCCCCGGCTTTTTTTTGTCCCCATGGAAAACCTCCCCAATATTGTAATTTTTACGCGACTGCATTGAAATGCATATTTACAGCATTTTCCAAACCCGGCGGACAGTTGACAGACGCGTCCCGACTTTCTATATTCAAAGAAGAGAAATTACTATGTAAACCTGTACCGATCCTGAAATCTCAAGTACAGGCGCCGGCCGTGGTCCGGCAGAAACGGAGAAATACTATGAGCAAGCGAAAAATGACAATCCCAGATTTTCGTACCTACAAGCAGGAAGGAAAAAAATTTGCCTTTACGACTGCGTATGACTATACCATGGCGTCGATCGTAAATGATAGCGACGTGGAAATTATTCTGGTCGGCGATTCACTGGGAATGACCATGCTTGGCTACAGCACCACGGTCGGTGTAACCATGGATGATATGATTCACCACATTAAGCCGGTTGTTCGTGGCGCACCGGATACGTTCATCGTCGGCGATATGCCTTTCGGCTCATACCAGGAAAGCACCGAGCAGGCCATCCACAATGCCAGCCGGATGCTGATGGAAACAAACTGCGACTGCATCAAGCTGGAAGGCGGTGCCGTCATGGCTCCGACGATCCGACGCATGGTGGACGTAGGGATCCCGGTCATGGGACATATCGGCCTTACGCCGCAGTCCGCGATATCTCTCGGTGGTTTTCGCGTGCAGGGGGGAACGCCGGAAACCGCGGCAAAAATTCTTCAGGATGCGAAAGCTTTGGAGCAGGCCGGCGTTTTTTCCATTGTTCTGGAGTGCGTGCCCGCAGTCCTGGGAAAAGCGGTTACGGAAAGCGTTCAAATTCCGATCCTGGGTATCGGTGCAGGCCCGGATGTAGACTGCCAGATACTGATTCTTCACGATATGATGGGCATGTACGGGGATTTCAAGCCGAAATTCGTCAAACAGTTTGCCCACATCCGGGAGGATATGGTAGCCGGTCTCAATGAATTCCACAAGGAAACTCTTTCCGGAGAATTCCCAACCCCTGAGTACAGCTACAACAAAAAAGTGGAGATACCCGATCTGGGAGACTGACGATCCAAGCGCTTACTCCTGCGGACTGAAGAATTCAATCTGTTCGCCGAGCGGTCCGATGCAGAAGGCAATCCGCGCCGTCAGCGGCGGATCCGAAGGAATGACAATGGTATGCGGCTCCTCCGTTACGGGATAGCCTGCGGCACGGACCGCGGCTGCGCAGCCGTCGGTATCGGGAACATCCAGCGCAAAGTGCCGGATCGTTCCCTGCGGAAGATCGGATGTGGCATTGGAGAAGACCTCAATAAGGCCGCCTCCGGCATCCAGCATGACAGCCGGAGCCCCATTGCTTTCCCACCGGCGGAGGACAGGCATTCCCAGTACATCCCGGTAGAAGTCGACCGTTTTCTCTAATTCTTCGGTTCCGCAGCAGGAAAAAGAAATATGATGAAATCCGCGAGTTTTTGGAACCATAGGAAACCCTTCTTTCGAAAACTATTGCCTGATTTTACCACATAAAAGAACGAGCCGCAACGACAGCAGTCCCTGCCCGGGAAGGTGCGGGCAGCTGCTGCGGCCGGAAATGAAGAAAGACGCGCAAAGCCGGAGGCTGCATCCGTTCGGCCCGTGCGTACGAATACTCCGGGAATTAAGCAATCCCCATTCCACGGAAAAGGAAGAGACGTTATGACGGTAAATTATCTGGAAACGCATTCCACCGATCCAGCGTTCAATCTGGCGTTTGAAGAATATGTGCTGGAAAACAAGGGGGAAGGCGACTGGCTGATTCTCTGGCAGAACGACAACACGATTGTTGTCGGACTGAATCAGAATACGGCGGAGGAAATCAACCGGGACTTTGTGGAAAAGCACCACGTTCACGTCGTTCGGCGCAGAACCGGTGGCGGAGCGGTGTACCATGATCTGGGCAATCTGAATTATTCATTCATCAGCGATCTTGGGAATGCGGAAACCCTTACCATCAGCCGGTTTACGGAACCCGTCTGCCGGGCTCTGGAGAGCATGGGCGTACATGCCGAGACGTCCGGGCGAAATGATATTGTCGTAAACGGATGCAAAGTGTCCGGCGTAGCGCAGCGAATATACAAAAACCGTATCCTGCACCATGGAACGCTGCTCTACGATTCCAATTCGGAGATGGTTGCCGGTGCGCTGCATGTGGATCCGGACAAATTTCAGTCCAAAAGCGCAAAGTCCGTGCAGAGCCGCATAGGAAATATTCGCAGCTTTCTGCCGCAGGATATGTCCTTGGAGGATTTTTGGAAAAAACTTCTTGCGGAACTTGCGCAGGACGGCTTTACGGAACAGTTTCTGACGGCGGGAGAACTGCATCAGATAGAAAAGACCGCGGAGGATCGATATCGGAGCTGGGACTGGGTTTACGGCAAATCACCGGAATTTGACTATCACCAGAAGCGCCGCTATCCCGGCGGAACACTGGAGGTTTATCTCCGAATAACAGACGGTATCATTCGGAATGTCCGCTTTGTCGGAGATTTCATGGCGCTGGAAAGTATGGAGCCTGCCGTCCGCGCTCTGCGGGGAAGCCGATTTCGAAAGGAAGATACAGCCCGAATTCTGGAAACGCTGCCGTTGCGCCGCATGTTCGGAGGCATTATGGAAGAGGATATTCTGGACGTTATGTATCGCTGATTAAAAATCTTTGTATACATTATAATTATATAAGTTTATATATAAGTTTATAAAGGAATATAAAAACAGGAAGGCACGCCCATTTTCGGAACGGCCTTCCTGTCTGTCTTCGAAATTCTCAAATCTGGGCGTCCTCCCGAATGAGAAGCCGGATCGCTTCGATCGCCGTTTTTACAGCACTGTCGATTGCCGTATCCGGTACGACCTTATTGTCGAGACCGGCTGCGATGCGCTCCTGATTATGCAGTGCGAGCAGGACGGTTCCCGCTCGGAGCCGGCGGCAGGCGGCAACGGAGAAAATTGCTGCCGATTCCATTTCCGATGCAAGCGCCCCGCCGGCGATCCAGGCTTTCCATTTGGACTGCAGTTCGTCGGAAACCGGCATGGTCTGCGGCTGCTGCTGCCCGTAGAAGGAGTCCTTGCACTGCACAACGCCGGTGTGGTACGTATAGCCAAGAGACTGCGCGGATCGAACCAGGGCAGATGTTACAGCAAAATCCGCGACAGCGGGGAATTCGATCGGGAGATATTCTCTGGAAGTTCCTTCCATCCGAATAGCCCCGGTTGCGACAACCAGATGCCCGGCGAGAACCTCCTGCTGCATCCCGCCGCAGGTGCCCACACGCAGAAAAGTATCCGCCCCGATGTGTGCAAGCTCCTCCACAGCAATCGCTGCGGACGGGCCGCCGATTCCCGTGGAGGTTACGCTCACTTTCACCCCGTCGAGGGTACCTGTAAAAGTTCTAAATTCCCGGTTGAAGGCTACTTCTTCAGCGTTTTTGAGATAACCGGCAATTTTTACGGTGCGCCCCGGATCTCCAGGCAGAATAACATATTTCCCGACATCGCCCTTTTTCAGCCGGAGATGAAACTCATTGTCACGATCCAGAAGAGACATACGTCTTCATCCTTTCTGCTTGCATCGTACTGCATTCGTTCTGTATGACGGCATTATACCATAGAATGCGGCGAATCCTCAATGAATCCGCGAAAGGGACCGCGTCAAGTTGTTGCGGAGTTTTTTCTTGACAGAGATCAACTGGCAAGAT
>OMTF01000017.1 GCA_900313925.1 uncultured Eubacteriales bacterium
AACTTTGATTATTAATACTATAAATATTTTTATCCATGTTTATATTATACCATATAGCACCACCGGATACAAGCAAAACGGCGGCTTACTCATGTCTGAAGACACGAGAATGCGCCGCCGGACTTTTCAAAGAGAGGAGAAAATATTAAAAGATAGAAAAAGGGGATCATGCAGGAAAGAAATTCCGCACGGTCCTCTTGTAAACGTCCCCGATTTTTCCTTTACTTTAAAAACTCGTATCTGAAGAGCGCCGGAACAATTTACCGGCTGTAGTACGCCTTCACAAGTTCATTCCGCGAGGAAAGCGCCGAATGGGTCGATGCTGTTCCTTACTGTTATTCCGTCATTGTCTTTGCAAGACGTGTCAATTTCCTCAAAAATCTGACCTGCGCCGAAGGTAAGGTCCTTATCGTACTCCGACCGAGACTTTCGAGGCCATCGTGCCGCCGTGATGCCGTTTTCAGGCATAATTTGGTTCTTCTTACCAGACGATAACCGTGCAGGTCGCGGAAAGATCGCCGCTGCTGAGCGTAATCTGTGCATTTCCGCTTCCGACTGCTTCGACGGAGCAGACCCCGGACTCATCGACCGTCAGCGTAATAACAGATTCATCGGAAGATTTCCATGTTACTTTGGACGTCGCATCCGTCGGGTAGATCTCCGCCCCCAGTTCAATGGGTTCATCGCCTACATTCATGCTGAATTCCGTTATTTCATCGCCAAAATAGGTAATCGTCAGGCTCGTTATATCTGTTTTCGGCGTCGGAGTCGGCGTGGGTGTGGGTGTCGGCGTCGGCGTTACCGCCGGAGAAGCCGGCAGGCTGGAGCTGGGCACAGCCGTCGCCTCCGTCGTTGTCTGTGCAGCCTGTTCCGGTGTGTTATTCAAGCTCACCGAAACAAGCGTTACGACCGCCGCAATGATGGCAACGACCAGAACATAGCCGATAATAACCTGCCAGCGAACGCCGTCATTGGCCCGTTTTTTTGCTTCCGTTCCCTTCACCGTTCCAGGTGTCCCCTGCGGGGTACGGCGGTTCTGCTGGACATGCCGTGTGCCGCATTTCGGGCAGCGCGTATGAATCGCCGAATATACCGTGCCGCAGTTTCTGCATTTTATCTTAGGGATGAAACTCATTGGAGTCACTCCGTTTCAAGAACTTCTTTTTTTTGTAAAAAAGGGCGCAGCGGCGGGAAATTTTTCGCCGCTTCTAGAGCATTATGATACTATTTGCGCCCTATTTAGTCAAGAATGACGGGGGTGTGAAGCGGTTTCCGGTGCCGTCAGCCCAGGGATTTCTGCAGTTTTTCGATTCCCTTGCGCATTCTTCGCAGCGTTTCCTCTCTTCCCAGAATCCGGCATATTTCCACCGCCCCTCCCGGCGTCACCGCCTGTCCGGAGACGGCAATGCGGACCGGCCACATTATGAGGGCGTTTTTACAGCCCCTTTCCTCGACCAGCGTCGTCATGGCATCATGAATGGAGGGGTCCTCCCAGACCGTCAGATTTTCAAACCGCGGCAGCATTTCCTGCAGTGCTTCCAGGCTGGATTCCAGCGTCGTTTTGGACTTTTTGTGTACAAACAGCTGCGGATCATAGTCCGGCAGCGCCTCAAAGAAAGCCACTTTTTCCGGGATTTCGGTAAGGACTTCCGTCCGAGGGTGCAGCAGCACGGCGATTTCCGTCGCGTTGATCGCCGCATTGCGGACCGTCTGCCGGATATAGGGCTCCGCAACGGCGGCAAATTCTTCTTCGCTCATGGCCCGAAGATACTCGGCATTGAAGTGGCGGAGTTTCTCTATATCAAAAATAGCCGGAGATTTGGACATTCCATGGATCTCAAAGGCTTCAATCAGCTCCTGCTTGCTGAAGATCTCCCGCTCTCCGCCGGGGCTCCATCCCAGCAGGGCAACATAGTTCACGATGGCGGGACTTATATAGCCCTGTGCCAGCAGATCCTCATAGCTCGGGTCCCCATGACGCTTCGACATTTTATTGTGCGCATCCCGCATGACGGGTGAGCAGTGAATGTATTTGGGAATCTCCCATCCGAAGCCTTCGTACAGGAGATTATATTTCGGCGCGGACGCAAGATACTCGCTTCCGCGTACGACATGTGTGATCCCCATAAGGTGATCATCCACAACATTGGCGAAATTGTAGGTCGGCAGTCCATCGCGCTTCAGAAGAACCTGATTGTCGAGGTCCGCATTTTCTACCGTAATGCTTCCGAAAATTTCATCGACGAAAGTGGTGCTTCCGCCATCCGGGATTCGCTGCCGTATTACAAAGGGGGCCCCGGCGGCTGCTCTGGCATCCGATTCCTCCTTCGAAAGCCGCAGGCAGGGATCGTCGGTTCTCGCAAAGTCTCCCGCCTCCTCTTCCGACTCGGTTTTTTCGCAGAAGCACCGGTAAGCATGTCCCCGCTCCATGAGCAGGTCTGCATATTCCTTATACAGACTGCGCCGCTGCGACTGTATATACGGACCTACCGGTCCTCCGATGTCGGGTCCTTCATCGTGCTCAAGGCCGCACTGGTCCAGCGTCCGGTATATGACATCCGTCGCCCCCTCCACCAGACGGTTCTGGTCCGTATCCTCTATGCGAAGAATAAAGCTCCCGCCGGCGTGGCGGGCAATAAGATACGTATACAGGGCTGTACGGAGATTTCCGACATGCATGTACCCGGTCGGCGAGGGAGCAAACCGAGTCCGCACCTTCCCTTTCGGGATTCTTTCTTCCATTTCCTCATACCATGCTGCGTCCTTCATAGGCACCCCCGGTCCGTGCCGTGCGGCATCGGAGCCGGCCTCCTTCCCTTCCGTGCGTCCGTCGGAGCAGGCTTCGTGCCCCGACCACCTCATAGTATTTTACACGGGAAAGGTTGTCAAGTACAGGGCGCAATGGTAAAATGTTGTGATTAAAAGCACGGGAGGACATATACATGGAAAGCGCCGAAGCGAAGAAAGTTATGCTGTCCGGCATCCAGCCGTCCGGGGAGCTGCACCTCGGAAATTATCTGGGAGCTGTAAAGAACTGGGTTGCTCTTGCCGATGCCTTTGACTGCTACTACTTCATGGCGGATATGCATACGATCACGGTCCGTCAGGAGCCGAAAGAACTGCGGCGCCGCACGACGGAACAGCTGGCAGAGTATATCGCCTGCGGCCTGGATCCGGAGAAGAATACCCTTTTTATCCAGAGTCACGTGCACGAGCACGCAGAGCTGGGCTGGATTCTCAACTGCTACACCATGTTCGGCGAACTGAGCCGCATGACACAGTTTAAGGATAAATCCGCAAAACATGCAAACAACATAAACGGCGGCCTGTTTACCTATCCCGCCCTGATGGCGGCGGACATCCTTCTCTACCAGCCGGACTATGTTCCCGTAGGGGAGGACCAGAAGCAGCACTGTGAGCTGACGCGGGATATTGCCATCCGCTTCAACAACCTGTACGGGGAAACGTTTAAAGTTCCGGAGCCGTATATTCCAAAGACCGGAGCCCGCATTATGAGTCTTTCCGATCCGACTTCAAAAATGTCTAAGTCCGATCCGGCAGGCTGCGTTTTCATTATGGACCGTCCGGAAGATGTCGCCCGGAAATTCAAGCGTGCTGTAACGGATTCGGATACCGAGCGCTGCGTCCGCTTCGATCCGGAAAACAAGCCGGGCGTATCCAACTTAATGAATATCTACTCCGCCGTGACAGGCCGTTCTCTCGACCGTGTGGAAAAGGAATTCGAGGGGCAGGGCTACGGGGTTTTCAAAGCCGCGGTCGGTGACGCCGTTGTAGAAACGCTGCGCCCGATCCGTGAACAGGCAGGCCGCCTGATCGCCGACAAAGCCTATATCAAGCAAGTGTATACCGACGGAGACCTGAAAGCGTCGCGCGTCGCACGCAGAACTCTTCGAAAAGTCTACCGAAAAGTCGGTTTTGTCGAAAAGCCGTTTGAATAATCCGGATACAGCCTCCCGCCGCGGCAGAGGGAGTCTTCTGCCACGGCGGTTTTCAATGCAGTTATAAAGGAGCCCTCAGGCAAAGAATGGAAAAAGTCCGAACCCTATGCGTCTTCGGTACCCGCCCGGAAGCCATTAAAATGGTTCCGATCGTTCGGGCGCTGGAACGCTCGGAAATGTTTTCAAATACAATCTGCGTTACCGCCCAGCATCGCGAACTGCTGGACGGCGTCCTGCGTTCCTTTTCCATTCTCCCGGACTATGATCTGAACATTATGGAACCGGATCAGGAGATTTCATCCCTGACTGCCCGTCTTCTCCAAACGCTGGATCCGATTCTCCGGGAAACTTCCCCCGATCTTCTCCTTGTCCAAGGGGACACCACCACCGCCTTTGCCTCCGCTCTGGCCGCTTTTTACCGGCGGATACCGGTCGCACATGTGGAAGCGGGGCTTCGGACCGGCAGTCTCAGCCGCCCGTATCCGGAAGAGGCAAATCGACGGCTTCTAGGGCAGATCGCCTGTCTGCATTTTGCCCCGACGCAGGGAAATGCGAACAATCTGCGCCGAGAAAATGTCCCCGGAAGCGTTTATATCACCGGAAACACAGGCATGGACGTCCTTCGCGATTCCCTTGCAGAGGATGCCCCCTATCAAAACTCCGTCCTGCGTTCGCTGGAACCGCAGAATCGGAAAATTCTTCTGCTTACCTGTCACCGAAGGGAAAACCGCGGAAAGCCGATGGAAGCGGTTTTCGCCGCGGCGGCGTCGCTGGCTGTCCGTTATCCGGAAATCACCGTCGTTCTTCCCCTGCACCGGAGTCCTGCCGTTCAGAAAGCCGTACAGATCTGCCCTGCAAATCTCCCGAATTTTCTTCTCCTGGATCCGCTTTCGGTTTCGGACATGCATCGCCTGCTGCGCCGGTGCTATTTCGTAATGACCGACTCCGGAGGGCTGCAGGAGGAAGCCGCCGCACTTGGAAAGCCAACGCTCGTCCTCCGCACGGAAACGGAACGGCCGGAATGTCTTCTGGCAGGAACGGCCTGCCTGTGCGGAACCGATTCGGAGAAAATTCTCCGTACCGCGCGGCAGCTCCTGGAAGATCCCGTCTGCTACCGCAGGATGGCTGTAGCTACCAACATTTTCGGGGACGGACACAGCGGGGAAAGAATTCTCCGAATTCTGACCGAATATTTCCAGAAAACTCGGGAGGGATTCGAATGCTGAAGGTGGCTGTTTTTTCCGACACGCACGAACGCGCTTCCGACTGGATCGATGCCGTGCAGCACTGCCGTCCGGATGCGGTTGTCCACTGCGGGGACGGATGGCGGGACACGCAGCGGCTCCGTCGGAAATTTCCCTCTCTGCCGGTCTATGCCGTCTGCGGAAACTGCGACTTTTCGTGCCGCGCGCCGGATTCTCTGGTTTTTACCCTGGGAGCTTCCCGTTTTTTTGTAACCCACGGCCATCTTTTCGGTGTAAAATCCCACGGTCTTGATCGACTGGTCTATGCGGCACAGGAGGCGGAAGCACAGATTTGCTTTTACGGCCACACACATATCCCGGATGCCTGCCGCGTTGACGGGGTACAGCTTTTTAATCCTGGGTCCGCCGGCTACGGTCGGCCGCGAACCTGGGGACTGCTGGAACTGTCTCCCCAGGGGGTCCTGCGCTGGCAGATTCGAGCCCTTCCCGACGGCTATTCCTCCTAAGAGTGATTCCCTTTCCAGCACGAAACTCTTCTGCAGACCGGCAGAAGAGTTTCTTTTCCTGTTTCGTATTCTGTTTCTCGACGGCTTTCAATCCCAAATCCAGGAGAAATCATCAAGATTAATATCCTCTTCGGTAACCTCCCCGATATCTCCGGGAACCGTCTCCTCCGTCGTATCGGTCGGTGATGCGGTAGAAGGCTCCGTCTGTTCCGGGGTCGGCGTCGGTGTCGCAATAACTTCCGCACCGAAAACGACGCTGATGACCATATCCGTTTGGATATCCTCGATCGTATAGGTGCCCGCGGTTTCCGCCAGTTCGCCGTTTACGGTCACCTTTTCCACGGAATATCCTGCTTCCGGAAGAAAATAGATCGTCAGGCTGCTGCCACGGGTAACAGTCATCTTCCCGCTCGGTGAGCATGTCCCGCCTTCACTGGAAAAAATCTGAACCGTAAGGGTATTGGCACTGTCCGTCGGTTCAGCAGATTCCGTACTCGGAGCCACACTCGTCAGAACCGGCAGCGTGGAAACCGGCGTGGCATTGCCTTTTGAAAAGTTGAAGGCCCCGCTGAGCAGGCACACGATAACCACCAGAATTGCAAGGATGAAGACTGCCAGAGTAATGTAGTACTTCGTCTTTTTCGTCATAATTCCGCTCCTGTCCTGTCTGCCATGGGTCAGCCAGGGCTATTCGTTTCTTTCGGTTTTTCAGCCGCTGCAGGTTTGGAGGATTTTCTTCTCCGTCTCGGACGGCGGCGTGATGCATGCCCGCCGGACGGTGTCTGAACCGACGCGGAGGCTGCCTCTTTGTCCTGCTTCCGTTCGCTTGTCTCTTTGCTTTCCTCCAAGTTCTTTGCGCCGGAAGATTCGGTTCTGCCTGCGCGATGCCGGCGCCGGCGCCGGCGCGGCGCCTTTGTTTTCCCTTCCGAAGCTTCTCCGGCTTCGTCCGGCTGCTTTCGGATTTCCTCGGTTTTCTCATCTTCTTCCGAGGCTATGGTCCCAACTTCCTGCGTGTTCCAGAGTCCGTCGGAAAGAGAAGCCGACAGATAGCCGGGGAATTTCTGCGCTCCCGTGCTTTCCGGTTTCTTCCAGGGACAGGAAAAATCTTCGTCGTTCTCCTCCGGTCTCTCTTCCGGCTCTATCTTCCGATCCGGATGCTTCAGCTGCTCTGCCGTATAGAGACGGACTTCCTCGGACTCGCCGTCCAGCTGTACTTTAATCGTCTGCCGAAGAAGATTGACCTGTACCGCAGTTCCCGGCCCGTCGGGCGTATCCACATGCGCTCCCGTCTTCGGTACATTGGCTGTCAGCTCTTCATAGGCTTCCTCCTCGTAGCGCAGGCAGCACATCAGCCGTCCGCAGGCTCCGGAAATTTTTGCCGGATTGAGGGAAAGATTCTGCAGTTTTGCCATTTTCGTGCTCACCGGCTGGAAGGAATCCAGAAACACGCTGCAGCAGTACGGGCGGCCGCACAGTCCGATTCCGCCCAGCAGTTTGGTTTCGTCCCGGACACCAATCTGCCGCAGTTCAATGCGATTGTGAAACACACTGGCAAGATCCTTGACCAATTCTCGAAAATCCACCCGCCCATCCGCGGTAAAGAAAAAGGTGGTTTTGGTCCCTTCAAAATTGCATTCCACGTCGAGAAGCTTCATTTCAAGGCCATGGGCGGCGATCTTCTTTTCTCCGATCTCAAATGCTTCCTTTTCCTTCTCCCGATTGCGCCGGTCCTGCTGCAGGTCCTGCTCTGTTGCCACGCGCTTTACCGGCCGCAGCGGCATAACCACCTCCCGGTCATCCACCTCATGGTTTCCCTCTACGCAATCGGCGATTTCCAGGCCCTTCGCCGTTTCCACAATCAGCTTAAGGCCGTTCTCCGCGGAAATCCCGTCCGGAGAAAAATAATAGGATTTCCCCTTATTTTTGAATTTAACACTGATAACTTCAACCATTCATGATCCTACTTTCAGGGAACGGAGTCTACCGCCAGCATTCCCAGCATATGCCCGACGCCGCAGTTGACTGCGTTGTAGCGCCGGCATTTCTTCATCAATTCAATAATCTGCATTCCCCACGGAATCTGCGAAACATCCCGTTCCATCCGTTCGGTTTCCAGAGCAATGACACATTCCAGAAAATTTCCAAACGCCCGGCTGTCCATGCTTTCGTTCTCCATGCACCAGTTCAGCATCTTCTTTCGATCCCCGCTGCGTGCCGCCGCAAGATATTCTGCCGCACGGGCTTCCGCCTCCGGATCCTCCATCCGATCCTCTGCATTCAGGCGGAGAACTTCGCAGCGTGATCGGACCGTGGGCAGAAGTGCCTCCGGCTCCGCGCACAGCAGCAGAAAAGCAACATGCGCGGGCGGTTCCTCCAGCAGTTTCAGCGCCGCGTTCTGTGCGCTTGCATTCATCGTATCCGCGTCCCGAATCACATAAACTTTTCGTTCCGCTTCATTCGGCAGAATCCGCGCTTCTGAGGAAATCCGCCGGATCTGATCCACGACAATCTCACGCCGCACCGCGCCCTTCTCGCTCTTTTCCCTCTCCAGGACTATTACATCCGGATGATTCCCGCTTTTCACCTTCCGGCAGTCCCGGCAGACGCCGCAGGGGCGAGGTTCCCCGCCGGAGCATAGAAACATCTGACACAGATATTCCGCTGCCTGACTGCGGGCTTCTTCCGAAAGAGAGGAGATGATGTACGCATGCGCCATTTTTTCTGAATTTACGCGCAGCTGCATAGCACTTTCTTCCTCCTCCGGTGCGGCTGAAATGCCCTCATTTATCAGGGAATTATTTTATTTTACCTTCATTGCCATTCTTCGTCAACTGCCGCTCCGTCCGTCAAATTACACGAGCCCGGCACCGGCGCGCCATAGCCGCGGCGGAAAAATCCCCCGCAGAAGTTGCGGAAGTTTCGAAGACTGAGTAAAATAGGGAGAGATATTGAATCCACCGCAGAGAGGACCTGCCTATGAGTACAAAGCGCACCGTCAAACTTTCTACCATCGTTGATGCCTATCATCTGAAGAAAGTGCATATTTCCAGCGACTATAAAACCCGTGTCCTGGAAACAGCGGATGTCAACCGTCCCGCCCTGCAGCTTACCGGGTTTTACGACTATTTTGATCCGCATCGCCTGCAGATGATCGGCCGCGTAGAGAGCACGTATCTGGACTCTCTCAGCCCGGAAGCCCGTCGGAGCAGCTTTGCACAGCTCATGAAATTCGACATTTCCGCTCTGGTGCTCTGCCATGGCGTGCAGCCTTCCGCGGAATGTCTGGAGATGGCGGAAAAATACGATCGGAACGTGTTCCAGACCGACGAGGATACTTCCGACTTCATGGCGGACGTTATCTCCTCTCTGCATCGGCATCTTGCTCCGCGCGTCACCATGCACGGCGTTCTGGTAGAGGTCCACGGCGAAGGTCTTCTCATCACTGGAGATTCTGGCGTCGGAAAATCCGAAACCGCACTGGAGCTTGTCAAGCGCGGACACCGGTTCATCGCCGATGACGCCGTCGAAATCCGCCGGATTGACAAGGATTCCCTGATTGGCTCCGCGCCGACGCTCATCCGGGACTACATGGAACTGCGCGGCATCGGCGTCGTCAATGTGCGCTATATTTACGGCGTAGGCGCCGTCAAGCCGGAAACCGCTGTCGATCTTGTGATTAAGCTGGAACCCTGGATTGAGTCCAAGCCTTACGACCGGCTGGGCCTGAGCAGCGAAACGGAGGAGATCCTGGGTGTGACGGTCCCGGCCGTCACAATCCCCGTGCGGCCCGGTCGGAACCTTGCCGTGATTCTGGAGCTTGCCGCTATGAACAACCGGCAGAAAAAGCTTGGCTACAATGCAGCCGAAGCACTTGCCCAGGCGATTGATGACGCCGTGGATTCCGGCATTGACATTGATGATCTTGATGTTCCCTCCCGGTAGTTTCCGGAAAAACTATATGGTTCAGCCGCCCCTTGCATGCGGCGGCGGAAAGGAAGTCCATGCGCTACAGTGAAGCTCTGGAACAGGCAGTAAAGGAAATAAAGGAAGATCTTCCGGGCATGAAGCTCCTGGAAAACGAGCCCATGTCGGAGCACACTTCCTTTAAAATCGGCGGCTCCGTGCGTGCGATCGCCGTACCGTCGGATATATTCAGTCTCAGCCGCATCTGCGTTCGCCTGCAGATGAACGGCGTAGCTCCGTTTTTTCTCGGCAACGGCACAAACATCCTGATTCCGGATGAAGGCTTGAATATTTTCGTAATCTCCACGGAAAAGCTGCAGAAAATGTTTCTGCAGGAGGATGGCTGCATTTACGCGGAAGCCGGCGTACCGCTGGGGACGCTCAGCCAATTTGCCCAGCAGAACGGGCTTTCTGGGCTGGAATTCGCTTCCGGAATTCCCGGTACGGTCGGCGGGGCGATTCTGATGAACGCCGGTGCTTACGGAGGGGAAATGAAGGATGTCGTCCGATCGGTCGTAAGCCTTTATCTTCCCGA
Source organism: uncultured Eubacteriales bacterium (assembly GCA_900313925.1). GTDB lineage: Bacteria > Bacillota > Clostridia > Oscillospirales > Oscillospiraceae > UBA2922. The sequence goes on from OMTF01000017.1 coordinate 10,169, forward strand.
TCAGGCGCTGTACGAGCTCCCCGCCGAAAAATGCGGTTTTGCTTACCGGCACAGTATTTTTGAGGACGGCCGCTCTCTGATTGCCGCCGCCGTCTTTCAGCTGCAGCCCGGAAATCCCGAAGAGATCCAGGCGAAAATGCGGGATCTGAACACCCGCCGGCGGGAAAAGCAGCCGCTGAACCTGCCTTCCGCCGGAAGCGCGTTCAAGCGCCCTGCCGACGGCCATGCTTCCGCCCTGATCGATAAGGCGGGACTCCGCGGGTTTTCCGTCGGGGGAGCGCAGGTCTCCGAAAAGCATGCCGGCTTTGTTGTCAATACCGGCACTGCAACCTATGAGGATGTTGTTGCTCTGCTGAAGGAGGTCCGGAAAGTCGTACAGGAAAAGTTCCATGTCGTTTTGGATCCCGAGATCCGAATCTATCCGCATAATATGGTTCTTCTGGACGATGCGATCAACCAGTCGGCAAAGGATATCCATAAGGCTGTGGAAGAGATGAAAACGCGCATGCGCGGAGAGGATGCCTAAGTTATGCAGTTTCTTATCATCACCGGCATGTCCGGCGGCGGGAAGAGCAAAGTCGCCGATACGCTGGAAGATTTGGATTTCTATTGCGTTGACAACCTGCCGATTGATCTGGTTGTGACCTTCGCGAATCTCTGCCTTCAGTCCAAGGATCGCTACAACAAGGTCGCTCTCGTGATCGACATTCGTGAGCGGGAAAGCTTTGACCGCCTTCCGGATGTGCTGGATCAGCTTTCCGCCCTCGTATGCAACTATAAAATTCTGTTTGTGGACGCGGATCCCTCGACACTGGTGCGCCGCTACAAGGAAAGCCGCCGCCCCCATCCGTTGGAGGAAAGCGGCAAAACGCTGGAAGCGGCGATCGCACAGGAAAAAGAACTCCTGCTTCCTCTGCGTTCCCGGGCAGACTATGTCATCAACACCACGAATCTGACACTGGGAAAGCTTCGGCAGAGGATTCTTCGCCTGTTCAAGAGTCAGAATCTGCAGGAGGAAAATCTCCCCATCAGCATTTATTCCTTCGGATATAAGTTCGGGATTCCGCTGGACGCGGATATCGTCTTTGACGTCCGTTTCCTCCCAAACCCGTATTATGTGGAGGACCTGCGTTCAAAAACAGGGCTGGATCAAAAGGTTCAGAACTATATTTTTGAATCCGATCTCTCCAAAGAGTTTATGGATCGATTCGTTTCTCTTCTCGAATTTTTGATTCCGCTGTATGAAAACGAGGGAAAAACGGCACTGAATATTGCTGTCGGCTGCACCGGCGGCCAGCATCGGTCCGTTGCTGTCGCAGCCCTGCTGACCAAACGGCTGCAGAGCAAGGGGCACAATGTGCAGGAATTCCATCGGGATATCTGAGCCGGGAGGCACCTATCATGTCATTTTCCGCACGGATCAAGGCAGAGCTCTGCCGCGGAAAACTGGATAGCAAAGCCGACGCACTCGCCGAACTGTACGGAGTGCTTCTTTTCAGCAACACTTTTACGCCCGATGAAATCCGCATCATTACCGCCTCTCCGGAGTTTGCGCAGCGGCTTCCGCGTCTTCTGCGGCGTGCCGTCGGACTTTCCTTTGATCGGCAGCCGGACCCCTCGGCCGCGGGAAAGAAAACGTTTCTGATTACAGATCCTGAAAAGATTTTCCAGATCTTTGCCGCCTACGACATCGACTCCCGTCAGGTCCTGAGTCTGCACATCAACTACAGCCGCATCGAAGAGGATAGCAATCGAATCGCCTTTGTCCGCGGCGCCTTTCTGGCAGGCGGGAGCGTAACGGATCCTGCGAAGGGATACCACCTCGAACTCTGCACCACCCATGCAAGCGTCGCAAGGGAAGCATATTCCATTCTTCTGGATCTCGATCTCGATCCGAAGCGGACTTCCCGCTCCGGCAGCTCCCTGCTGTATTTCAAAAAATCGGAGGAAATAGAGAAATTCCTTATCACGATCGGTGCACCCGCAATGGCCATGGAAGTCATGAACGCAAAGGTTGAAAAGGGCATGCGCAACGAAATCCAGCGGAAAGTCAACTGCGACTATGCCAATACGGACAAAACCGTTGCCGCTGCCCAGGAGCAGATCGCCGCCATCCGAAAAGTGGATCGCCTGTACGGACTGTACAATCTGCCGGACAATCTGCAGCAGGCCGCTTTGCTCCGCCTCACCAATCCCGAGGCAAGCCTTGCCGATCTGGCTTCCCTGTCGCTGACACCGGTATCCAAATCCGGCCTCAGCCATCGGCTGAAAAAAATCATCGAACTGAGCCGTCGGGGGGAGGAGTCCCCGGCGGATACGGAATAGGAGATTCTATGGCATTCGTACACCTGCATGTTCACTCCGTATACAGTCTGCTGGACGGCGCAAGCCGTCTGGAGGATCTTGCAAAAACCGCCGCGGCAATGGGGCAGACCGCCCTTGCCATCACGGATCATGGCGTAATGTACGGTGCGGTGGATTTTTATAAAGCCTGCCGCGCCGAAGGAATAAAGCCTATCATCGGCTGTGAAGTCTATGTGGCGCCGCGAAGTCTGCATGACAAAGTCCACGGGGTGGACAATCTCTATTCGCACCTCATTCTGCTCTGCCGGAACGAAGAGGGGTATCATAACCTCTGCCGTCTGGAAGCGGTCGCCTTTACGGAGGGTTTCTATGTAAAACCCCGCATAGACTGGGACCTGCTGGCGGAGCACCACGAAGGGCTGATCTGCCTTTCCGGGTGCCTGGCCGGCGCGCTTCCGACCCTGATCCGCCAGGGCGATTATGCCGGTGCAAAGGCAAAGGCGCTGGAGCTTGCCCAGGTTTTCGGCGAGGGAAATTTCTATCTGGAAATTCAAGATCACGGTCTGGAGGGAGAGCGGGAGTCCGCCGCGGGGCTGATTCGTATTGCAAGGGAAACCGGCCTTCCCCTGGCTGTTACCAACGATTCCCATTATACCCGGAAGGAAGATGCGCAGCTGCAGGATATTCTGCTCTGCATTCAGACGAAGAAAACCATTGATGACCCGCAGCGGCTCCGCTTTGAGTCGGAGGAATTCTATCTCAAGTCCGAAGAGGAAATGCGCGCGCTCTATCCGGAGTATCCCGAAGCGTGCGACAACACATGCCGCATTGCCGACGCGTGCAATTTCGATTTTACCTTTGGCCAGTATCATCTGCCGCATTATCTGCTTCCGGAAGGAGAATCGGATGCCTTCGCCTACCTGCAGAAACTGTGCGAGAAAGGCTTTCAGGAACGCTACCTGGATCAGCCGGAGGCGCACGAGCGTCTGGACTATGAACTTAGCGTTATCCGGCAGATGGGGTTCGTTGAGTATTTCCTTATTGTACAGGACTATGTGAGCTTTGCCCGCCGGCAGAAAATTTTCGTCGGTCCGGGGCGCGGCAGCGCCGCAGGCAGCGTCGTGAGTTACTGTCTCCACATCACGGATATCGACCCGATTCGCTACGCGCTTTACTTTGAGCGGTTTCTGAATCCGGAGCGGGTCTCCATGCCGGATATCGACGTGGATTTTGAGCCAAGCCGCCGTGACGAAGTGATGGACTACGTTGTACGACGCTACGGGAAGCAGCAGGTCGCGAAAATTGTAACGTTCGGAACCCTCAAGGCAAAGCAGGCCATCCGTGACGTCGGCCGGGTGATGAATGTGGATCTCAGCCGTATGGACGCCGTCGCAAAAATGGTTCCGTCCGATGCAAAAATGACAATTGACACGGCGCTGCAGGTCTCTCCGCAGCTGCGGGAGGCTTACGAGACGGATCCGACCATTAAGAAAGTCCTGGATCTTGCAAAGGGTCTGGAAGGCCTGCCCCGGCAGGCTTCGACGCATCCCGCCGGCGTGGTGATCACGCAGGATCCGGTCGTGAACTATGTCCCCCTGGCCGTCAGTGAAGATGCCGTTGTCTGCCAGTTTCAGGCTCCTACGCTTGAGGAGCTGGGTCTTCTCAAAATGGATCTCCTCAGCGTTCGCAATCTGACACTTCTCGAGCAGTCCCAGCAGATGGCCCGACGGCAACAGCCTGATTTCAACCTGCGTTCCGTTCCCTTTGACGATCCGGAGGTCTATGCCATGCTGTGCGCAGGGCGGACCAAGGGCGTATTTCAGATGGAATCCAGCGGCATGACACGGCTTTGCGTCCAGATGAAGCCGAAGCGCATCGATGATGTTTTTGCTTTGATCGCTTTGTTCCGGCCGGGGCCTATGGACAGCATTCCCGCTTTCCTTGAAAACTCCGCCCATCCGGAGAAGATACAATACAAAACGCCGCTGCTCGAGCCTATTCTGAATGTAACCTACGGCTGCATTCTCTATCAGGAACAGGTTATTGACATTTTCCGCCAAATCGCCGGCTATACAATGGGACAGGCGGATAATATCCGCAGAGCCATGTCAAAAAAGAAGGATGAGAAGATCGAAGCGGAGCGGCACTCGTTTATCTACGGCGACCCGTCCCGTTCCATCGCGGGTGCCGTCGCCCGGGGTGTGCCGGCGGAAACCGCTAACGCGATCTTTGATGACATGAAGGATTTCGGACGCTACGCCTTCAACAAGGCGCATGCCGTATCCTACGCCTATGTTACCTATTACACCGCTTATATGAAATGCCACTGGCCTACGCAGTATATGTCGGCCCTGCTCAGCTCGGAGCTTTCCAATACCGCAAAACTGCAGGAATATATAGCTGAGTGCAAGGACATGGGCATTGAAATTCTTCCGCCGGATGTGAACGAGTCGGGCGCCGATTTTACCGCCGTGGGAAAAAATATCCGGTTTGGGCTGGCTGCCATCAAGGGCGTCGGAGCGGAATTTACAGCCGCAATCGAGCGCACCCGGCAGGAAGACGGCCCTTTTCTTTCCTTTGATGATTTCTGCCGACGGCTGTGCCACCATGGCCTGAACCGGAAAGCCGCCGACAGCCTCATAAGCGCCGGCGCCTTTGACAGTATGGGCTATCCCCGCAAAGGTCTTCGGCAGATCTGCAATCAGGTCGTCACCAGCGTGACCCGCGAAAGCCGTGAAAATCTGGACGGACAGATGGATATTTTCAGCCTCCTTTCCGACCCGGGTGCTGCCGCCTCCGCGGTTTCCATTCCGGTCCCCAGAGTAACGGAATTCAGCAAGGAAGAAAAAATGGCTATGGAAAAAGAGGCTACCGGCCTCTATTTCTCCGGCCATCCTATGGATGCCTATGCCGAAGTTCTTCCCCGGATCGGTGCGACTCCGATCGCCTCCTTTTTTGAAGAGGCCGATCCGATCACCGGACGTACCCGGTTTCACGATCTGGACAAAGTCCGCGCCGCCGGTATTCTGTCCTCTCTCCATCTGCGGACTACCCGTACGCATAAGCAGATGGCAAACGCCGTTCTGGAAGACAACACAGGCAGCATCGACCTGGTCATTTTTTCCAATGCGCTGGATCGAGCCCATGCGGTTCTCAAAGAAAACGCAGCTGTACTGATTTCCGGCAGTCTTGTGCTGCAGGAGGATCGGAAGCCGGAGATTCGAGTCGATGATGCCGTGGATCTGCGCCATGCAGGACTCGCGAAGCCGGAGGCTCCCTCCGCGCCGGCAAAGGATCCGACGCTTTATGTTCAGATCCCTTCCGAAACGGACCCGCGTCTTGCCAGAATTCAGCTGATTCTGAACATGTTCCCTGGAACGCAGCGCATGGTTGTCTTCTGCAAAGCCGAAAAGAAAAAGCTTGGCATTCACTGTCTCATCCATGAAGCGCTGGTACAGGAAATGAAGGAAATGTTCGGAAGCGAAAATGTTGTCGTGAAGTGAGCCGAAAAAGCCCGTCAGTTTGACATCCCAAGGCCTTTATGATAGATTAATTCCAATTCTGGAAGGGTTTTCCGGAGACTTGATTTTGCAGCGCGGAAGCTGCGATGACATGGGAGAGTGACATCCTTTATGGATGATGGCAGTCGAATATCGTGGCTGATTGTTGTTCTGCTCCTTTTCGGAGCAATGTACTTTGCAATGGCGGAGACGGCCTTTGCATCTGTATCCAGAGTTGCCTTGAAAACGGAGTCCGATCGCGGAGATACCCGGGCTGTAAAGGCTCTGCGCATCCTGGATAACTTTGATCGCGCCATTACCACCATTCTGATTTGCACCAATATCATCCATCTGGCGGCAGCCGCCATCGTAACGGTGCAGGTAACCCGTATCTGGGGGCTTTCCGCCGTTACGCTGTCAACCATTATTACAACCATTGTCGTTTTTTTCGTAGGCGAGATGCTTCCGAAAAGCATTGCCCGCAAGTACAGCCTTCGCCTGAGTCTTGGCACGGCTCACACCATTCAGTTTTTCATGACCGTACTCTGGCCCTTCAGCTGGGTTCTGAGTCAGATTGGCGCGCTTGCGCTGAAGATGACAAAGACGTATCCGGATGTTGCAGTAACCGAGGATGAGCTCTATGACATCATTGAGGATATGACGGAAGAGGGAAGTCTCAATGAGGATCAAGGGGAGCTGATTTCCTCCGCTTTGCAGTTCGGCGATGTAACCGTCGCGAGCATCCTGACAAGCCGCGTCGATCTTGTCGCCTTAGATATTACCACGCCGGCGGATGAAATCATGCGGATTGTAAAAAAGGAAAATCACAGCCGGCTTCCCGTCTATGAGGGCAGTATCGACAACATTATCGGGATTCTGCAGATCCGGAAATTCATCAAAGCCTATCTCCGTGACGAAGGGCATCTTGACGTGCGTTCCCTTCTGGATGAGCCCTATTTCGTCTACGAAACAACGAATGTGGACGATCTTCTCCCTATTCTTTCCCGCAGAAAAATCAACCTCGCTGTCGTTCTGGACAACTACGGAGGAACGCTCGGCATCGTAACCGTAGAAGATATTCTGGAGGAACTGGTAGGAGAGATCTGGGATGAGGACGATACAGCCGTGGAACCGATTGTCGCCCTCAAGGACGGAACCTACAGCGTGGATGCCGAAGAGCATGTCATTGATGTTCTGGACACGCTGGAGATTCCTTATGACGATTCGGATGAACTGGATAACAAGCTCATGGGCGAACTTGCCTATGAGCAGTTCAACACCATACCGAGGGAGGGGGATACTTTCCAATTCAACGGCATGGAGGTGCGCGTTTCCAGTATGCGCCACAACCGTGTTCTCCGCCTGAAAGTCCGAGCCCTGCCCCGTCCGGCGGCGGATGCCGCCGAGGAGGTGGAATCATGAGTGCTGCCGTCATCGGCTGCTTTGCCGGCATTGTTCTATGTATTGTCTTCTCCGGTTTCTTCTCCTCTTCCGAGATGGCATATTCGTCCTGCAACCGGGTACGCATTGAAAATGCCAAAGAGGACGGGAATCGAAAAGCCGGCCGGGCTTTCAAAATTATTTCGCATTTCGACGATGCTCTTTCCACCATTCTCATCGGAAACAATCTGGTGAATATCGCCTGCTCGTCGCTGGCAAGCGTTGCCGTCATTCTGCTCTTCGGCGAAGAATATACCTGGGCAGGAACCGTCGTCGTCACACTGGCCGTGATCGTATTCGGAGAAACCATTCCGAAGATTACCGCGAAGAAAAACGCCAACCGGCTTTGTCTTCGGTATTCCGGAACCATCCGGTTTCTCATGGTTCTCTTTCGTCCCGTAACCTGGCCAATTGTAAAATTGGTCGAGCTGCTGACCCGCGGTCTGAAGGGAGAAGAAAAAGAGGAACTGGATGATTTGGCAAGAGACGAGCTGCATACCATTATTGAAACAGCGGAAGATGAAGAAGTTATTGATGAGGGGGAATCGGAGCTTGTAAGCGCCGCCATTGATTTTTCGGAAATCCCCGCCTCGGAAGCCATGACAGCGCGGGTGGATGTGCTGGCGCTGGATCTGGAGGATGATTGGGAAGAAATTCTGCATACGGTAGAGGAGTCCCCCTACACCCGCATCCCGGTTTATCAGGACAGCATAGACAATATCCAGGGCATTCTTTCCGTAAACCATTTCCTGAAAGCGCTCACGGAGCAGAATCCCGTGGACATTCGGAGTCTGCTTCTTCCTGCGGGCTATGTATATAAAACTATGAAGCTGCCGGCAGTTCTGACGCAGCTGCGAAACTCGCACCAGCATCTTGCCATTGTAACCGATGAATTCGGCGGAACGCTGGGCGTGATCTCCATGGAAGATGTTCTGGAAAAAATCGTCGGGGATATTTGGGACGAAACCGATACGGTGGAGCCGGATATTCTGGAACATGATGATGGAACGTATGAGTTGAGCGGCGATACGCCGATATCGGATTTTCTGGATCTCATGCATATCAGCCCGGAGGACTTCGACTTTGAGAGCCAGACCGTAGGCGGCTGGACCATTGAAGTTCTGGATCGCTTTCCTGTACTGGGCGACAGCTTTACCTATGAAAATCTGCTTGTCAAAGTTCTGAAAACCGGAAATCGAAGGGTCGAGCGGGTCTGGATCCGCCCGCTGGAAAAAGAGCTCGAAGAAAAGCAGAAGAAAAAGGAAAAGGAATCCTGAAGCCGGGATTTCCCTCCTCGGAGAAATGCCGCCGCAGTTCCTTTCCGAAGAACGCAGAAAAGTTCTTCGCCTCTTTTCCACATGCTGAACTTGCGGAAAGCGGAAAGCCGATCTTTTCTCGCAGAAAGGGTCCTTCCCCCGTAAATCGCGGGAGCAATTTCCCGAAGAGGACAGGCCGTCCGTCTTTTCGCCTTAGAGCAGAAATGCCTCCTGCGTCTGCTCTGTGTCGTGCGTCATCAAAACCGCTTCACAGTTCGGATCCTGTGCAAACGTGCGGAGTTTCTCCAGTGACTTTGCCGCCTCTTTCCGATTCCATTCCACGCCCGGCAGCACCTGTTCTTCCCAGGACTGCCTGCCGTATCCGGCATCGCCGGCCAGAATCAGATAATGATCCTCCGATCCAACCCGGATGGCTGTCATTCCCGCAGAATGGCCATGCATCGGAAATGCGATGACGCTGCCGTCTCCAAACACGTCCCACGGCGCATCCTCGAACGTCTCCACTTTTACATTCTCCCAGAGCCTTCGAAGATATCTGGGATTCCGCGTATTGGCTGCCCGCCACTCTGCCGCGCTGCACATTACGCGCCCGGCATCCTTAACCTCTTCAAGGCCCCCTGCATGGTCAATATCCAGGTGCGTCAGCAGGCAGTATGCGAGATCGGACGCCCGAATACCGCGCGCACGCAGCTGATCGACGACGCCTTCCCCTTTCGGAAGGCTTCCGGGGGAGGCAAAGTAATTGAAGAATCCTTCATAAGTCCTGGCATTTCTGCGGATGGCATCGTCCCAGCCCGTATCAACGAGTATGAGACCTTTTGGGTGATCAATCAAATACGCCCGAACCGGCACGGAAATTTTATGCCTTTTCCCCCTGAAAAGCCCTGTAAAAGCAAGCGGGTTTCTGGATCGATCCGAAAAAGGGAGCGCTTCATCCACTTTCGTGCTCCCGCAGGGGAGAACCTGCACCTTTATTCTTGTCTTCTCCGCTGTATCTTTCTCCACCGTTGCTGCCTTTCCCGTCCCTTTGCGATGGTTCCCGCGACGGAACGATTCCGTTCTGCCTGACAGGAAGAAGTCTTTCCCAGTCAGGACTCTGCTTCAGGAAATTTTCTTCATGGAATTATAATACGTAAAGTAAAGAATTCCAGGATTTTCCTCTTTGGCGCTCTGTGTATTTTCTTCCTGCTGTCGGGTAAGCTCCTCCGCATCCTTTCCTGAAAAAAGATTTCGGAAAAATTCCACAATGCTTTCCCAAAGCGCCCTGATTCCGGAGGGGCGCTGGGTGCCCATCTTCTGCGTCTGTTTCCCGAAAGCGCTGTTCATGGTCTTCTTCAGCTCCTGAATTTCCTTTTTCAGATCGTCCAGTACCGCGCTGCAGTTTTTCGCCTCTGTCATGTCTCGGAGGCCGGACGCGCTGAGCACTTCCTCATAGCTGCAGTTATACATCGCACTGATCGCCAGATACGTGGAAACCGCTTCATCGTAATCCTCCTCGGACATTGCCCAGAGATCCAGTGCAGAAAAAGCCGAAGTCGCATAGCTGATGCAATATCCGGGAGCAGAGAAAATATGAGGAATTTCAATCCAGGTATCATCTCCGTCCGGATAGCTGCTTTCGTCGTATCCGTAGTCTTCGCAGATTTCCTTGTAAAGAAGGTTCTTTTCCTGAAGCGTCATGGTCCCGTTTTCCGCCACGCGCTGCTCGAACTCATCGATCATGGTTCCGAAAATAATCCCATACAGCAGCTGGTCAAGAACATAAAGTTCCATGTATGCCGCACTCCCGTCGCTGTCTTCTATTTCGCTCCAGCAGGGAATAAACAGTGCCTCGAGGCCCTGAGACTGAATTTCCGCTACATCCATGATATCCAGGGACCAGAAAGCATGCGTCGGGTCATGGTAGTAGTTATTAAAATGGCCGAATTCATGAACCAGCGTTTCCGTCGCTTCCCGTTCCGTCAGGCTCTGCCCGTCATAGATATAGGCAGATCCATAGGCCGGAAGACCCGTCGTGTAGCCGGCCTTCTCCCCGGAGGAATCACCGCCGTAGTAGTATAGATCATTGACTTTCAGGTAATCAAAAGCTTCTGTTAGAGCAGGGCTGATATTCTGAATATAGGAATCGATATTTTCAATGATATCCTGACTCGTCGTATCCGCTTGCTCCTCTTCCGAATACTTGGAGGAGTAGGAATAAAGCAGGCTGGAAGTCTGCGCATACAGAGGCATCACTTCCTTTTTTGCGATGTCCCATAATTTCCGTGCCTCTTCCCGGCTGTAGTCCCGGTAGTAAATTTCTGAATACAGATAATCAATGTAATTGTCATAGCCTGCATCCGCCGCATCCTGCTGGTAGAGCTGAAGCATCTCATCCAAATCCGCGTTGCAGGCCTCGTAATCGCCTTCCGACAGATGCTGATCATACAGCGAATCCGAGATTTCCGTCTCCCGTAACGAGCGCTGCTTCTGCTCGTCCGTCGGCATTTCAAATCCCTCCAGTGCCTGGACCTCCTCCGACGTCAGCATCTCCCGCAGCGTATCTCCGGAGGGGCCAGCGAGAGTTTCCTTGAGCGTCTGTGCTAGGGAGAGGTAGGCATCCAGCGAGTTGCTCTGGTATTCCGTCAGTTTCTTGGAAATTTCACTGTTGGAAACATCCATACTCTGCCGGATGCTATAAATCTGACAGGCGGTTTCAATGCCGTCGTACTGCCTCATCAGATTTTCATACAGCAGTCGAACCGAGGCGCTGTTTCCGCTCTGCGCATCCTGCCGGAAGCTTTCCAGCGTCTTGTTAAACGACTCCATGGAAAACAGGCTGTCCGGATCCATCTTGGAAAATTCTATCTGCGTATGCTCTTTTTCCGGATACGCGAATCCATCGCCGCTATCCGCCCGTATGGAGGGCGCAAGCAGGCAGATCGCCAGGCAAAAAGCCAGAAAGAAGCTTGTTCCCCTGCGCATTGTTACCCATGTTTTACCGTTTTTGCTATTCATAATTTCCCCTTTGCATTTTCACTCCGAGCCGGTTCGGCAAGGCACTATTCCTCCGGTTCCTTCGGTCCGAGCTTCTGGAGAATTTCTGTAAAATACTTCGGCAGCGGAGCCTGAAACTTCATTGTCTGCCCTGTGCGCGGGTGAATGAGCTGCAGCTCGGACGCGTGAAGGCACTGTCCGCACAGCCCCTTGTCCGGGCTGGGCGCACCATACAGCGCATCTCCCAGAAGCGGATGCCCGATGGAAGCCATATGGACTCGAATCTGATGCGTCCGTCCTGTTTCAAGCCGGCATCGGATATGTGTGTAGCGCTCGTACTGCGCCACGCGCCGCCAGTGCGTAACCGCCGGTTTCGAGTTCTTTTCCGTCACCGCCATCTTCTTCCGATCCATCCTGCTTCTGCCGATGGAACCGCGAATGGTTCCCTCCGCCGCGGAGAATCGTCCCCGTGCCACCGCGTCGTACACCCGAAACAGGCTGTGATCGCGCAATTGCTCGGAAAGGCCGAGATGCGTAAAGTCATTTTTCGCCGCAACAAGAAGTCCGGAGGTATCCTTATCGATCCGATGCACAATCCCCGGCCGCAGTTCGCCTCCGATCCCGGACAGACTGCTGCCGCAGTGGAAGAGAAGGGCGTTGACGACGGTGCCGTCCGGATGTCCCGGCGCGGGGTGCACAACCATTCCTCGCTCCTTATTGATTACAATAAGATCCGCATCCTCGTACACAACCGCAAGAGGGATATCCTGCGCCGTAATCTCCGTCGGCTCCGGCGGCGGCAGGAGGATGTCGAATACATCCCCGGCATGGCAGCGGTAATTCTTCCGTACCGCCTGCCCCTCCCGCGTGACCCGTCCGCTCTCCAGCAGCCGCTGTACCGCGTTTCGGGAAAATTCCGTCAAGACAGAGGCAAGGAGAGCGTCGACGCGATCGCCGCTCTCCTTTGCCATTATTTGTATTCTATTCTCCCGTGCTGTCGTATTCATGAACGCCTATTTGAATTCTTTCAGGATCTCATCCAGGTCGAAATCCATATCCTCCGGATTTTCGTCTTTTTTCGCCGGTTCGGATGGCACGCTGAAATCCAGTTCCTTCGGAGCCGGGGCAGCCCTTCGGACGGACGGCCGGGCTGTAGATTCCAGCGTCTCCCTTGAAATTACGGGACCGCCGGTTGCGGAGTACCCGTCTTCTTCTCCCGTGCTGTCCGCTTCTTTCTGCAGTTCCGCCTGATAGGCTTTCCGGCGCTTTTCCGCCGCCTTCTGCCGACGAACTTCCGCCTTGGCGGCATTCCGGCGCACTCTCTCGCTTTCCTTTCTGCGGGCGCGGTCGTCTTTGCCCCGATTCAGCGGTTCGGGCTGATTTTCTATCTCATATTCGCCCTCATCCTCTGCCGCCGCAGCCGCCTGTCGGCGGGCTGCTTTCCGGTTTCCTCCGAAAATAAGGTAGAAGCAGAAGAGGATTCCGCATACGGTTATGAAAATGTCCGCAACGTTGAAGACCTGCATAAAGCTGATCGCCGGGACCGAAATCATATCCACCACGTAGCCGTTGATAACCCGATCAATGGCATTGCCCAGCGCGCCGGCGAGGGTCAGAACAAGCGTCCAGCGGCCGAACTTTCCCTTAATCCAATTTAAGGCGAGCGCCAGAACCACGAAAACCAGCAGCGCCGCCGCGAGCCCTATAAAGAGCCAGCGGAAGCCGGAAAGCAGATTGAATGCCGCTCCGTCATTATGGATATTGACGATCTCCAGAACTCCCGGAATCAGCGGGATGGAGCCCGTATTGAGGGTGATATTTGTCGAAACCCAGAGCTTCGTGTACTGATCCAGAATCAGAACCAGAATAACTACTATCGCATACAGCATATAATTTCCTCGATATCGATGTTTTTCCGTTATTTCCGTTTCGCAACAACGGCGGCACAGCGCGGGCACAGTCCCGTCTCCGGATCCGCCTGTTCCGTATATTTCCAGCAGCGCGGGCATTTCGTGCCCGGTGCCTGCGTAACGGCAATCCGGACTCCCGGAAATCCTTCCGCGTCGCCCACTGTGGCTTCCACAGACGGTTCCTCGTCCCCGACAAGGCATTTGGATACGATAAACATGTCCGCAAGATCCATGGTTTTAAGATCTTCCATGGATTTCTCTGCGTCCGCATTCGCGCAATGCAGCGTGACCGCAGCATCCAGCGATTTTCCGATGCCCTTTTCTCCGCGCGCTCTTTCCAGAACTCCATTGACGGAATTGCGAAGGGAAATCAGCCGATCCCATTTGGCCATGGCGTCCTGCGGCAGGGAATATTCCTCGAACGGTTTGTTGAATACGTTCAGCAGGACATTCCGCGCATCGTCCGAATCTCTGTGCGGCATCGCAAGCCAGATCTCATCGCAGGTGAAGCAGAGAATTGGGGCAAAAAGCTTTGTCATCGTATCCAAAATCAGGAACAATGCCGTCTGTGCAGACCGGCGGGCCTGCCCGTCTTTCTCTTCACAGTACAGTCTGTCCTTGATAATGTCAAGATAAAACGAGCTCAGATCCACGACGCAGAATTCGTTGATCGCGTGGGAAACAATGAAGAACGCGTAGTCGTAATAGGCATCCGCGCACCGGCGCATCAGATCGTTCAGGCGCGTCAGCGCCCACCGGTCCAGCTCCAGCATATCCTCCGGCGCGACCAGGTTGTTCGGGTCAAAATCACTCAGATTCCCCAGGCAGTACCGGGCGGTGTTGCGGAATTTCAGGTAATTCTGGCTCAGCTGCTTAAGGATGTCTTCCGAGCAGCGCACATCCATATGGTAGTCGGCCGAGCCCGCCCACAGACGGACAATGTCGGCGCCGTACTTCTCGATGACTTCATCCGGCTCAATGCCGTTTCCAAGGCTTTTGTGCATGGCGCGGCCTTCGCCGTCCACCGTCCATCCGTGCGTAACCACTTCCTTGTACGGCGCTCCGTGATGGAACGCGCCGACGGCGCACAGAAGAGAGGACTGGAAATATCCGCGGTACTGGTCCAGGCCTTCCAGATACATCGTAGCCGGCCAGAAATGCTGATCCTGCCACATCGAGGCGTAATGGGAAGAACCGGAGTCAAACCAGCCGTCGAGCGTGTCTTCCTCCTTGGTAAATGCTCTGCCGCCGCAGTGCGGACAGGTAAAGCCTTCCGGAAGGATTTCCGCCGCTTCCTTTTCAAACCAGGCGTTGGAGCCTTCCGCGCGGAAAAGTTCCGAAACGGCATCAATCGTTTCATCCGTCACAATCGGTTCCCCGCATTCCTTGCAGTAGAAGACCGGAATCGGAAGTCCCCAGCGGCGCTGCCGGGAGATGCACCAATCCTGCCGCTCGTTTACCATGCTCTTGATGCGGTCAAGACCCCATTCCGGAACCCAGCGCACTTTCTCGCATGCGTCGCAGGCTTCCTGCTTGAATGAATCAACGCTGCAGAACCACTGCGGAGTGGCACGGAAGATGACCTCCTGTTTGCAGCGCCAGCAGTGGGGATAGCTGTGGATGATTTCCTCCGTTGCAAAGAGGGTGCCGTCCCTGCGCATATCTTCCAGAATCACCGGATTGGATTCGCCCGTTGTCATTCCTGCATATTTTCCGGCTTCCGTGGTGTGCCGCCCCTGATCATCTACCGGAACAATCAGGTCCACCTTGTATTCCTTGCAGGTCATAAAGTCTTCAAATCCGAAGCCGGGAGCCGTATGCACGCAGCCGGTGCCGGAATCCATCGTGACGTAGTCCGCCATCATCAGCATAGACGTTTTCGGAAGGAACGGATGATCCGCCAGCATATATTCAAAGAAGGATCCCGGATGGGTCTCTGCGATCTTATAGTTTTCGAAGCCGCCGATATGCATCACCTTATCTACCAGGGCTTCCGCCATGATATAGGTGTTTCCGTCCGACGCCTCTACCAGCGCATAGCTGTCGTCCGGGCTCAGGACGATGCCAACGTTTCCGGGCAGCGTCCAAATCGTCGTTGTCCAGATGACGAAGAACAGCTTTGATTTATCGTAGCCGGGAAGCTTTCCCTTATCGTCGTGCATCCTGAATTTGACGTAAACGGTCGTGCAGGGATCTTCCTTGTATTCAATCTCCGCCTCCGCCAGCGCGGTTTCGTCATGCGGACACCAGTAGACCGGCTTGAATCCTTTATAGATATAGCCGTTTTTATACATGTTTCCGAAGACTTTGACTTCCAGCGCTTCAAATTTCGGGTCCATGGTTTTATACGGATGCTCCCAGTCTCCGATGATGCCCAGTCTTTTGAAGCCATCCCGCTGTACGTCGATATAGTGCTCGGCAAAATCATGACATGCGGACCGGAATTCCGCAACGCTCATTTTTTTACGGTCGAGCTTTTGCTTTTTTATAATCGCCGACTCAATCGGCATGCCGTGGTTGTCCCAGCCGGGAATATACGGTGCGTAATAGCCCTGCATCGCATAATAGCGGGTAATGAAATCCTTCAGAGATTTGTTCAGCGCATGCCCGATATGCAGTCCTCCGTTGGAGAACGGAGGTCCGTCGTGAAGACTGAAAAGGGGATGCCCTTCGTTCTTTTTCAGCATTTCCCCGTATAAATCCATGTCATACCAGCGCTTGAGCATTTCCGGCTCGCGCTTGGGCAGGTTTGCCCGCATGGGAAATTCCGTTTTCGGCAGATTCAAAGTCTTGTTATAGTCGTTCGCCATTTTAATACCCTCAATTCAGAAAATTCATTCAGAAAAAAAAGGCGCATATTATGCGCCCTTGTATTCGTGTTTTTGTGGCCTTTCGATCGCAGGCAGACAGGAGAAGCCGGTGCTTTACAGGCTGTAAAACCTGGTCGCTCCGGGTTCCGTATCGGTTTCTGCCGGCTGGGAAGTGGGCGCACTTGCCGTACGGGCAGAAACTTCCGGATCTGCCTGCTGCGGTATTCGGCTTTCCTCCGCCGTTGATTCGGGTACGGCCGTCTGTTCCTTCACGGCCGCGGGCTCTTCCACAGGTTCCGTCTCTTCAAATTCGGAAAGCTGGCTCAGCTGACCGGCACAGAGCTCCCGAATGGATTCCATATACTCCTCTGTGGCTTTCCGCGTCTGCTCCAATCTCTCTTCCTCTTCCTTGCGGCGGTTCTCAATGCCGCCGACAATTGCTTCCGCCTGCCGACGGGCATCGGCGACAATCGCATTGGCTTTGTCCCGCGCCGTGGTTTCGATCTGCACGGCTGTTTTCTGGGCTGAAATCAGCGTAGAGGTGACAAGCGCCTCGGAGGCGCGGTATTCTTCAATTTTGGTGACCAGCACCTTCATCTTTGCGCGCAGAATTTTGATTTCCTTCTGCGTACTTTCCAGACTGTCCGCCACCTGATCCATAAAATCATCTACGGAGCCGATGTCGTAGCCGCCGAAAACCGCTTTGTCAAATGTCTTTTCCCGGATATTCTCTGGAGTCATTTGCAGTTCCACCTTTCCCTGGATCTCTGTCCGAACACTGTCTCCGCCGGCTGGTTCCGGCACAGTGGATTATTTTCAGTATGTGTTATGCGCAGGCTGCGTGCCGGCCGCTCCGCTGTCCGGATTGCTGGCAATCATCAGATTTACGTTGTAGGGCGCAATAAAATACGTCTTTGAGGCAACTCTCTTGATTTTTCCCTCCAAAGCATAGGCAACGCCCGACAGGAAGTCTACCAGGCGGCGGGAAACGTCCGTGGAAGCCCCTTCCAGATTCATCAGCACCGGATGCCGGGACCGGAGGTGATCGGCAATTTCCGCCGCCGCTTCAAAGTCCTTCGGCTCAAACAGAACGACCTTCATGTCCGTTCCGACGTTCTTTGCCGCCGCGGAGCTCCGGATATTGACAACGCCGCTGTCCGAAGTGCGTGCCGTTTGGGCATCGCGCCGAGAACGGGTGAAGCTGCTGGGTTCTACGTCCGGCTCCTGCGCACGGGTCCGGGAACTTCGCGATCTCTCCGGTTCTTCTTCCGGAAGATCCTCCAGCTCTTCGTCGTCGGTATATTCCATATCGTCTTCTTCGTCATATGGCTGCGCAAGTTTTTTTATTCCGTCTAAAAAGCTCATCTTTTGACCCTTTCCGCGCTATTCCTTATTTATCCTAATTATTATAATTGCGAGCGCCGAATATTCCGGTTCCTACGCGAACCATCGTGGCACCTTCTGCGATCGCAATTTCGTAATCGTTGGTCATCCCCATGGATAGAGTCTGCATAGAGACATTAAACAACTTTTCAGAATCCATGTCAATAAAAAGCTGGTGCATCTGCCGGAAAAACGGCCGGCTCTGCTCCGGATCGGGCACCGCCGGCGGGATGGCCATCAAGCCGCAGATCTGCACATTCCGGAACTGCTCGGCACCGCGGATCACCTGCCGGATCTCCTCCGGCCGAAATCCGGATTTGGATGCCTCTCCGCCGATATTGACTTCCAGCAGAACCTTCTGCTGCAGGTGCAGCGCCGCCGCCTTTTTATCGATGGCTTCCAGAAGCGCCCGGTTCTCCACGGACTGGATCAGCTGAACGGTTCCGACCAGATACTTTACTTTATTTTTCTGCAGCGTACCGATGAAATGCAGCTGGGCCCCTTCGTACGCCCCCTGCTCTTGCTTCTCCCGCATCTCCTGGACCCGGTTTTCCCCGCAGATGGTGATCCCGGCGGCAATGGCTTCCCGCACCCGTTCCGCATCGTTCATTTTGCTTGCCGCAACCAGCTGCACGCTCTCCGGATCCCGGCCGCAGGCGGCACAGGCGCTTCGTATTTTCTCCTTTACGTTCTGTACATTTTCCGCAATGCTCAAGATTCGATCACCTTTCCGTCTTCCAGATTTGATCCGCGGACAATCACTTCGTCCCCTTCCCGCAAACCGTCCGAATCCTCCTGCTCTTCCAGAATCGCATAATCCTCCTGCTGCAGAAGAATTTGCACGTTCTTTTTCTCCACGCGGCCGGATGTCAGGCAGTAGACAAAGGACTTTCCATCCTCCCCGACATGCACCGCACGCAGAGGAACCTGCAGCCCCTCAACCGTAGAGAAGACAATCTCCGCGCTCGAAGAGCGCATGGATATGGTTTCCGAGAGAGCGTCCTTCAGCGCAAAGATCACGGCGCACTGCCCGTTTTCCACCGCTGAAATGCTCTGGACCCGGGCTTTGACCGTTCCGGTATAGTATCGGCTGAATTCCAGTTCAATGGAATCCCCTTCCGCGAGGCGGGCGGCGTCGCTTTCTCCCAGCAGCGCCGTAAAGTACCAGGTGAATTCCGTCACGATTTTTCCGTAGGCCCGGCTGTCCTTCTGCGGCTCCGCAGCAAGAAGCGCCTGCAGTCCGGCCGCTGTGAGATTTTCCAGCCTGTCCGGGGTAAGATATTCATACCCGTCCAAATCCGTCGTAAAAAATCCCGCCGCAGGGGCGGTTACGGCCGAGCCGCTGATGGTGCTTTCCTCCTGCAGGCTGTTCCGCTGCGCGGTCAGCTCCGCAATCTTCGTTTCCGCTTCCTCTTTGGAAGAGGTGCCAAGCAGCAGAGACTGCAGCGTACTGGCGGCTTCCTCCGCCTTCAGGGTTTCCCCCCGCGCCACGGCGGAAGCCATCTGGCGGATGGCCGACTGCGTCCGATTTGTATAGCCCTGCGCAAACGTCGTATTCCGTGCACTGGATACATAGGTTTCCAGATTTTCGATGTCTGCGTCGATCTGCTGGATTTCGCTGAGCCGATCCAGTTCCTCCTGGCTGTCCACAGCCAGGGCAATCTGGGATCCTGCCGCGACGGCCTCCCCGCTGGACGCAGTCACGCTGAGATAGGGACGGTCCGTATCCAGCACAAGCTCCGACCGGACAACCATGCCGTTTATCTGTGCGCTTTCATTGGAAACGGTGCGTACGACCTTTACGGTATCCACCTGCCGATTGCAGGACTGAAGAAAGGCCGCCAGAAAATAGGCAGCGATAGCGCAGCATACCACTACGCAGATTATTTTCGTCATGCGATCATTTTTCAGTGGATCCCAACTCTGCATATTCCCGGCCTCATTTCTCCGCAGGTTTTCGAACCTGCGGAGTACAATTTCCGAACAATTTTATGAGATTATAACACAATTTGCAAGATTTGCTCACAAATACAGCTCCCGATCCCTGTCTTCCTCCGGAAGCTTCCCGGCCCGGTAGGCCTGTGCCACAGCCTCCGCCGCCTGCGGAATAGCCGGGCGATCCTTCCAGAAAATCCGAAGCGCATCGCGTTCGTGCCGGAACCAGGTCCGCTGCCGCTTTCCGTACTGCCGGCTTCGAAGCTGAATCAGCTGGACTGCCTCCGACAGCGGGATGCGGCCCTGCAGGCCCAGTGCCGCCTCCTTGTACCCGATAGCCTGCATCGCCGTGCATTCGGGAGAAAGTCCGCTCTGCAGCAGTCTCTGGACTTCTTCAAAGAGGCCGTTCTGTATCATTTCCTCTACCCGTTCGTCTATGCGCTGATTCAGCGTTTCCCGATTTTCGTAGTCGAGGACGACCCGCAGCGCCGCATAGCGTGGCGGCTGTGCACGCGTCCTGCGATCGTGCTCTGTCAGGGTTTCCCCCGTCAGTCTGTAGTATTCCATCGCCCGCAGAATCCGTTTTCGATCCTGCGGAGAAAGCCTCTCCGCCCGCAGCGGATCTACCGTCCGCAGGCGTGCCAGCATCGCCGGCCCTCCCTGATCGCTGTATTCCTGCTCCAGCGTTTTACGGAGAGATATGCGGTCCGGAGATTCCGGCTCAAATGTTCTTCCCTCCAGCAGCGAATCCAGATAAAGGCCTGTGCCGCCGGCAAGAATCGGTATTTTTCCCTCCCGCAGAAGTGCCTCACAGCAGTCCGACGCTTCCGCGACATACTGCGCGACCGAATACGGCTGCGCGGGATTCACAACATCCAGCATATGATGCGGAACACCCCCGCGTTCTGCCGCCGTCGCTTTGGCCGTGCCGATATCCATGCCGCGGTATACCTGCATGGAATCGGCGGAAACGACTTCGCCGTTCAGTTTCCGCGCAAGGTCTACGGCAAGAGCCGATTTTCCCGTTGCCGTCGGTCCCATAACGGCAATCACATCGTAGCCCATGTTAAACGATCCTTTTAAACAGCTTATCCAGGTCTTTCCGGGAGTAGGAAACGGCGACCGGGCGGCCGTGGGGACAGTACTTGATCTTCCCGGAAACGACAGCATCCGCCAGGACCCGCAGCTGCTCTTCCGAGGAATCCCAGCCCGCTTTGATCGCCGCCTTGCAGGCAATCGTCCGCAGCGCGCGATCCCGGAGATCCTGCGGTGTAACCTCCCCCTGCTTCTGCAGCGTGCTGCAGATCTCCTCCAGGGCAGGCGCAATATCCTCCAGATTCATCTCTGCCGGCACCGCCCGCACTGCATACGTCCCGGTTCCGTACGGCTCGATTTCAAAGCCGAGGCTTTCCAAAAGCTCGCGCTTCTCCTCCAGAATCTCCGCTTCCGCCGCATCGGGCCGGAGGATCTCCGGCACCAGAAGCTGCTGTACCATCTCCGGGGCTTCCTGGGAGCGCAGCCGGTCAAAGAGGATCCTTTCATGGCAGGCGTGCTTGTCAATGAGGACCAGCGTATCCTGCACTTCCAGAAGAATATAGGTTTTCATCGTTTCCCCGATAAGCCGATAGGGAGGGATCGGCGCATCCCGCATTTCCTCCCGGGCGGGAGCCGGCTGCGGTTTCGGGCGCGGTGCCGACGCCGCAGCCGGCTTCGGCGGGCTGTCTTTCTCCACCGAATTGTCCCGCATCGGCTCGATCTTTTCGGTCCGGGGCACCGCCGTTGCCAGCGGTTTCTTCAGCAGCGCTTCCAGATCCGGCTCCGGTTTCCGGGAGGATGCCGGCACCCGGTACCCTTCCTCCCGGAACTGCTTTGCCGTCAGAGTCTGGTAATAGCCTTCCTTCGGCGCAGCCGCCGTATTTTCCGGCATTTTCTTCCCCTGTTCATAGACGACCGTTTCTCCCTGCAGGGCGGACCGCACGGCGTAGTAGACCGCATCAAAGACCTTTTTTTCCTCATGGAATTTTACTTCCGACTTCGCCGGATGCACATTCACGTCCACAGACGCGAAGCTCAGGTCGAGATAGAGAACGCATGCCGGATAGCGCCCCGTCAGCAGCGTATTGCGATAAGCCTGTTCCAGCGCCGCCTGCAGCAGGCTGGAACGGATATACCGATGATTGCAGAAGAAGAACTGCTGGGTCCGATTTCCCCTTCCATAGCGCGGAGAAGAGATAAAGCCGCAGACCTGCACCGCCTCCCGGCTGCCGGAGCAGGGCAGCAGTTCCCGGGCAGCCTCCCGCCCGAGGATTTCATAAACGGCGGATTTCGGCTCGCCGTCGCCGGGCGTGCTGAATTCCTCCCGATCCTCCCGGATGCACTGAATGCTGACATCCGGACGCCCCATTGCGACACGGGCGGCGGTCTGCACGCATGCCATGCCCTCCGCACGGTCCGACTTCAGGAATTTCAGGCGGGCCGGCGTATTGTAGAAGAGATTGCGTACGGCCAGCACGGTTCCTTCCGGACAGCCGCACGGCTGCATGTTCCGGATCTCGCCGGCTTCCAGATAAAGCTGCGTGCCCTCCGCAGATCCCGGCTCCCTTGTCATGAGCTCCACTCGGGAGACGGAGCCGATGGCTGCCAGCGCCTCTCCCCGGAATCCCATCGTTCCGATGGCTTCCAGATCCTCTTCCTTGCTTATTTTACTGGTCGCATGGCGGAGAAAGGCTATGCCTGCGTCTTCCGGAGACATGCCCTTTCCGTTGTCCGCGACACGGATTTCCTGCGCCCCGCCGCCGCGGATTTCTACCTTGATCCGCGTCGCACCGGCGTCCAGAGAGTTTTCCATCAGCTCCTTGACTACCGATGCCGGCCGATCCACGACTTCCCCCGCCGCGATGAGGTCGGCGACATGCGGCGTAAGAATATTGATAACGCTCAAGGCTTTTCCTTCTTTCTTTAAGTAGAGAAAGTATACACGATCCGCGTTGAACTTTCTATAGAAAAATGTTAAGATTAAAAACTCCGGTACCGGCTGAAACGGCCGCATTTCGGGCCCTTTCCGGCACCCGGCCGGCATTCATTTCGACGAACGCAAGGAGGGTTGCACAGCCCGCCCGGCAGGGCGGAGTCCTGTGCGTGACGCCTATGTCTTATTCTCGCACGGAAATCACAGCGGAGCAGATCCGGCATGAACAGGCCGTCTGCGACGCCCTGCGCCGACGCCTGACGGAGGGCGGAACGCATCCGCTGGCGCTGGTGGATACCTACGGCTGCCAGCAGAACGAAGCCGACAGCGAAAAAATCCGCGGCTACCTGGAGCGGATGGGCTACGGGTTTACGGAGGACGAATATGCGGCCGATGTGATTGTAGTCAATACCTGCGCCGTCCGGGAGCATGCCGAAATGCGGATTCTCGGCAACGTGGGCGCCCTCGTGCATACAAAGGCGAAAAAGCCGCACCAGGTGGTCGCGGTCTGCGGCTGCATGGTGCAGCAGCCGCATATGGCAGAAAAAATCCGGCGCTCCTATCCGGTCGTGGATCTGGTGTTCGGGCCGCACGATCTATGGCGATTTCCGGAACTTCTGCAGCAGACGCTGGAGCAGCACCGCAGAATCTTCGCCGTAAGCCCTTCCGACGGCGTCGTCGCGGAAGGGATCCCGCTGCATCGGCAGGGATCCGTCAAGGCATGGCTTTCCATCATGTACGGATGCAACAACTACTGCACCTACTGCATTGTTCCCTATGTCCGGGGCCGGGAACGGTCCCGCCATCCGAATCAGGTTCTGGAGGAAGCCCGGCAGCTTGTATTAAGCGGCTATAAGGATATCACTCTTCTCGGACAGAATGTGAATTCCTACGGCCGGGATCTCGAGGAGCCTGTGGATTTTGCGGACCTTCTCCGCTCCATCGACGCTCTGGACGGGGAATTCCGTCTGCGCTTCATGACCAGTCATCCCCGGGATGCTACGGAAAAGCTGTTTGATGCCATGGCGAACAGCCGCCACTGCGCACACCAGCTTCATCTTCCGGTGCAGTCCGGAAGCAATCGCATTCTGCAGCGGATGAACCGCCATTATACTAGAGAGGAATATCTCGAGAAGGTTGCTCTCGCCCGGGAACAGATGCCGGATCTGGTCCTTACTACGGATATCATCGTCGGTTTTCCCGGGGAAACCGCGGAGGATTTCGAGCAGACGCTGTCTCTCGTACGGGAAGTCCGCTACGACGCAATGTTTACCTTTATCTACTCGCCCCGCGTGGGAACGCCCGCGGCGAAAATGCCCGATCCCATCTCTCGGGAGGAAAAGCAGGCCTGGTTCGATCGCCTGCTGGAGACCGCCAACGGCATCTCGGTGGAGAAGCATCATGCATACGAAGGAAAAACCGTCCGTGTTCTTATCGACGGGAAAACCGGACGCGAGCCCTATACCCTCAGTGCGAGAACCGACGGGGGCCGTCTGGTTCACCTCCGGGGAGACGCTTCCCTGATCGGAACCTTTCAGAATGTAAAAATCACCGGCTCCAACACCTGGGCACTTTACGGAGAACTACAGTAGGAACAGGAAAAGAAAATGGCCGAATTAACCCCAATGAAAAGACAGTACTTCCAGATTAAGCAGAACTACCAGGACTGCCTCCTGTTTTTCCGCCTGGGAGATTTCTATGAAATGTTTGAAGAGGATGCCAAAACGGCTTCCCGGGAACTCGATCTGGCGCTCACCACCCGGGATCGGGGAAAGCCGGAAGACGAGCAGACGCCCATGTGCGGCATTCCCTACCATGCCGCGGACAGCTATATTGCCCGCCTCATTGCCAAGGGCTACAAGGTCGCTATCTGCGAGCAGATGGAAGATCCCGCTCTGGCAAAGGGTCTGGTAGATCGGGACGTGATTCGGATCATAACCCCCGGCACGGTAACCGACAGCTCGATGCTGGAAGAAGGGCGCTCCAATTATCTCTGTGCCCTGTGTCTGGAGGAATCCGCCGGCGGAGCCGCGTTCTGCGATGTCTCGACGGGAGAGTTCTGCGCCACTTCTTTTACCGGTCCGGACTGCGCCGAACATCTTCTCAATGAATTGGGCCGGTACCGCCCCCGCGAAGCCATTCTGTCCCTCGGCGCAAAAAGCAGTGCTCCTCTTCTTTCCTTCCTCTCCGACAAGCTCAATGCCATGCTGGAAGATCGCGAGGAAAGCTTCGATTATTCCCGGGCCGCCCGCCGGCTCTGCGGGCAGTTTCATGTCGAATCCGTCTCGGAACTGGGGGACGATTTCTCGCCGGCCGCGGTCGAGGCCGCCGGCGCCCTGCTGGAATACCTGGAGGAAACGCAGAAGTTCGATCTGGGACACATTGACCATCTCGATCTGTATCACCGGGGACGGTATATGGAGCTCGACTGGACCACGCGCAGGAACCTGGAGCTTACCGAGTCTCTCCGCACCGGGGAGAAAAAAGGAAGCCTGCTCTGGGTCCTTGACCGGACCCGCACGCCCATGGGAGGCCGCATGCTCCGCAGCTGGCTGGAACGGCCGCTGCTGAGCCCGGTTCCCATTCAGCGCCGGCTGCATGCGGTACAGGACCTTGTCCAGCACAATGTGGAGCGGGAGGAGCTGCGCACCGCGCTGCGGAGTATCGGGGATATGGAACGGCTCATCGGAAAAGCCGTCTACGGGACGGCGAACGGAAGGGATCTGCTGGCTCTAGCAAACAGCATCGCCGTTCTTCCCGCCCTGCTGGCCCAGCTGCAGCCCATGAACAGTACGGAGCTGCGGCAGATCGCGCGCCTGGATCTTCTGACGGACGTCGGGCAGCGTATCCGGGAAAGCATCTGCGACGACCCGCCGTTTTCCATCCGGGAAGGCGGAATCCTGCGCACCGGCTACAATGAGGAGCTGGACCATCTCCGGGATGTCCGGGACAACGGCGCCCGGCTGGTCGCGGAACTGGAAAGCCGGGAGCGGGAGCGGACCGGTGCAAAAAAACTCAAGGTCGGCTACAACAAGGTCTTCGGGTACTACATTGACGTTCCGAATTCCGCAGGAATGAAGGAAATTCCCCCGGACTATATCCGAAAGCAGACGCTTGTATCCAGCGAACGCTACTTTACGCCCGAGCTCAAGGATCTGGAAAACACGCTTCTTACCGCCCGGGAGCGCATCGTTGATCTGGAATACCGCTACTTTGAGGAAGTCCGCAGAGAAATTGCGGCGCAGGTGGAGCGTGTCAAGGACACCGCTTCCTGCGTTGCACGGCTGGACGTCTACGCCTCCCTTGCGGAAGTCGCCGTGCGAAGCCACTATACCATGCCGGCCGTGGACAACTCGCGGGAGATCCGCATCCAGGAGGGACGGCACCCTGTCGTGGAAAAGACGCAGAAGGATGTGCTCTTCGTTCCGAACGATACGGTTCTGAATGACGGGGAGGACCGCCTGGCCATCATCACCGGTCCGAACATGGCGGGCAAATCCACTTATATGCGGCAGACGGCTCTGATTGTTCTTATGGCGCAGATCGGCTCCTTCGTGCCGGCGAAAGCGGCTACCATCGGCGTCGTCGATCGCATTTTCACCCGCATCGGAGCCTCCGATGACCTCGCCTCCGGCCAGTCTACCTTTATGGTGGAGATGAACGAAATGGCGGACATCCTGAAAAATGCCACGCCGGCTTCCCTGCTGATCCTGGACGAGATCGGGCGGGGCACTTCGACCTACGACGGCATGGCGATCGCCCGCGCGGTTCTGGAGTACTGCGCCGACCGGAAGAAGCTGGGCGCCAAGACCATGTTTGCAACTCACTACCATGAGCTTTCCGGGCTGGAAGGGAAAATTCCGGGCGTAAAGAACTATAACATCACGGCAAAAAAGCAGAAGGATACGCTGGTGTTCCTGCGGAAAATTGTCCGCGGCGCCGCGGATGACAGCTATGGAATCGAAGTCGCAAAACTTGCCGGGCTACCGGATACGGTAATCCGGAAGGCAAAGCAGTTCTTGACGGAGCTGGAAGAGGGAAAGCGCACACCGGCTCCAAAACGCCAAGCGGCTTCCGCTCCGGAGCACGCGCCGGCGCAGATTGATCTGCGGGATCTCGCTGCGCAGGAAATTTACGATCGGCTCCGGCAGACAGACGTCAATACGCTGACGCCGCTGGAGGCGCTGAACCTTCTCTATGAACTGCAGAAGAAGGTGAATGCGTAATGGGCCGTTCCTCCGACAGCAGAGGCTCCGGGCGCCGCGGCCTGCTCACCAGCATTCCTCCTGCGCTCTGTCTGCAGCCCCGTAAAGGAGAGCGGATTTTTCTCTGGATTTATCTGCCGGTGCATGTTTTCCTGCTGCCCTTTGCCCTGTCGCTTCTGCAGCTGCCCTTTCCGAACCTGACCGAAACCGACATCAACGCCCTCTACTACGCCGTCGGCCTGATGCTCTGTCTCGTGTTTACCTGGAATTTTCTGCGCCGGTCCTTCGACCGGTTTCTGGACAACTGGAAAACCGGACTTTTTATGGTCTTTTTCGGCTACTGCATCATTCTGGCCCTCTCCTACCTTGTGAACGTCATCAAGGTGCTCCTTCCGGACAGCTTTGTGAACCTCAACAACGAAATGGTTCTGGATATGGCCGAGGAGGAAACCGCAAAGACGTACGGCATCGCCATTCTGGCTGCCCCGATCGTGGAAGAGCTGATTTTCCGCGTCGGCATGTTCGGGCAGCTGAAGCGGAAAAATATTGTTCTTGCCTATATTGCGACGCTTCTGTTTTTCGCGTTCTATCATGTATGGCAGTTTATTCTCGTCTACCGGGATCTCCGCTATCTTGTCATCATGCTGGATTATCTGCCGGCGGGCTACGCCCTCTGCCGAGTCTACGATCAGACGGACAGCATCTGGCCCGGCATTTTTCTTCATATGACCATCAACACCATCGCGCTCCTGGCGATCTGAGCCGGGGACCGGCGGAAATTGCTTCGAAAAGCGGCGTGCCCGTGGTATAGTAGGCGCAGACTTGCCATCCGGCACGGAAAAGAAAATCAACACGCGGCGCGCGGCGTACTTTCCGCCCGCTGCAGAAGAGGAGGCATCGGACTTGAAAGCCATCGTTTCCGTATTCGCCAAAGACACGAAGGGCATCATTGCCTATGTATCGCAGCTCCTGGCGGAAAAAAACATCAATGTCCTGGACATCAGCCAGACGCTGATGCAGGAATATTTTGCCATGATTATGCTCGTGGACCTATCCGAGTGCACCGTTCCTTTCGATGAACTGGTCCAGTACCTGAAGGAAAAAGGCGAGGAGAGAGCTCTTGCCATTCACATTCAGCGTCAGGATATCTTCGACGCAATGCACCGGATCTGAGGCGAAGCCATGAGCTATCTTCTGAACAGCGACGATATTATACAGACCATCCAGATGATCGATCAGCAGCATCTGGATGTCCGCACAATCACGATGGGCATCAGCCTTCTGGACTGTGCAGACCCGGATCTGCACACCTGCAGCCGGAAGATTTACGAAAAAATCTGCCGCAAGGCGGAGCACCTTGTACGGACCGGCGAGGACATCGAGCGGGAGTACGGGATTCCCATCGTAAACAAGCGCATTTCCGTAAGCCCGATTGCGCTGGTCGCGGGAGCCTGCCGAACGGAGTCCCTTGTTCCGATCGCAAAGGCGCTGGACGCAGCGGCAAAGGAGGTAGGCGTCAACTTCATCGGCGGCTTTTCCGCCCTTGTGCAGAAAGGGAGCACCATCGGAGATGAGCTTCTGATCCGGTCCATTCCGGAGGCGCTGGCGGAAACCGATCGGGTCTGCTCCAGCGTTAACGTGGGCTCGACGCGTGCGGGCATCAACATGGACGCCGTACGGCAGATGGGCTGCATCATCAAGGAAGCGGCGGAGCGGACGGCGGATCGGGATGCGCTCGCCTGCACAAAGCTTGTCGTATTCTGCAATGCCGTGGAGGACAATCCGTTTATGGCAGGAGCCTTCCACGGCGTCGGAGAGCCGGAATGCGTCATCAACGTCGGCGTTTCCGGGCCGGGAGCTGTATGCCATGCCCTGCAGAGCTGCAAGGGCGCGCCCTTTGATGTGGTCGCGGAAACCGTGAAGAAAACCGCCTTCAAGGTTACGCGCATGGGTGAGCTTGTCGCCCGGGAAGCGTCCCGACGGCTGAATCTTCCGTTCGGCATCGTCGATCTGTCCCTGGCGCCGACCCCCGCGGTCGGGGATTCCGTTGCCCGGATACTGGAGGCTATGGGACTGGAAGTCTGCGGCACGCACGGCACGACCGCCGCGCTGGCTCTCCTCAACGACGCCGTGAAAAAAGGCGGAATCATGGCTTCCAGCCATGTCGGAGGACTTTCCGGCGCCTTTATTCCCGTGTCCGAAGATGAAGGCATGATTGCCGCCGCCCGCAGCGAAAGCCTGTCTATGGATAAGCTGGAGGCAATGACCTGCGTCTGCTCCGTAGGACTTGACATGATCGCGGTGCCCGGCGATACCCCGGCGGAAACCCTTTCCGCCATTCTTGCCGACGAAGCCGCCATCGGTATGATCAACAACAAGACCACCGCCTGCCGCCTCATCCCGGCGCCCGGCAAAAAGGTCGGGGACACGGTTCCCATCGGCGGCCTGTTCGGAGAAGCCCCGGTCATGGCAGTGCACAGCGGATCGGCAAAGGAGTTCATCGATCGCGGCGGGCGCATTCCCGCCCCTATCAACAGCTTGAAGAATTAAGCGAAACCGGAGCGATCCGGCGCATCGCGCCGGTTCGCGTTTCTTGCTATTTTTACGGGCACCGACTATAATTTATGTGTTTTTTATCATGTCGGTCCGGATCCCCGGATACGGGGACGCTGCCGGCAAGGGACGGCAGCAGAGGAAAGGACAGCTATGGCGGCAGTCAACAAAGAAAAGGTATCCCGCTGGAAAAAATATTTTCCGCTTATCCACGAGCTGGTGCTCCGGGATATCAAGGTAAAATACAGACGGTCCTTTCTTGGATATCTGTGGAGCCTTCTGAATCCGCTTCTGATGATGCTGGTCATGACGGCTGTCTTTTCCCATATCTTCCGCTTTGATATTGAAAATTATCCGCTGTACCTGATTACCGGGCAGACGCTCTGGTCCTTTTTCAATGAATCGACCAACATGGCGATGTATTCAATAATCCAGAATGCGCCGCTGCTGAAGAAAGTCTACATTCCTAAGTTCATCTTTCCTCTGTCGCGAGTGATTTCCAGCTTCGTAACCATGCTTTTCAGCCTGGTTGCCATCGTGCTGGTGATGCTGTTTACGAGATCGCCTATCTACTGGACGCTTCTGCTGTTTTTCGTACCGCTCCTTCTCCTGCTGCTGTTCTGCGTGGGAATGGGAATGATTCTTTCCTCCCTTTCCGTGTATTTCCGGGATATCACACACCTGTACGGGGTTCTCTGCCTTGCCTGGATGTACGCCACCCCGATTTTTTACCCTCTGGAGCAGCTCAGTGATAAAATGCAGTATCTGATGCATTTCAACCCGATGTTCCAGTACATCGACTGCTTCCGATCGCTGGTTCTGTACGGTCAGCTGCCGAGCGGGACGACGCTGCTTGCCTGCTTTCTCGCCTCTTTCGGCTCCCTTGTCATCGGGCTTCTGGTGTTCAATCGGCTGCAGCGCAACTTCGTAACGCAGATTTGAGAGGGCAAGGACATGACGGATAGGAAGACTGCAAGAGAAGAGCTGCCGATGATTGAAGTCCGGGACGTCACCATGCGCTTCAATCTGGCAAAAGAAAAAACCGATACGATAAAGGAATATTTTCTGAAGCTGATTCAGGGCCGGCTGCATTTCGACGAGTTCTTCGCACTGAAAAATGTCAGCTTTACGGTTTCCAAGGGAGAATCCGTTGCCCTGATCGGGCGTAACGGGTGCGGCAAGAGTACGCTCCTGAAGCTGATCGCTGGAGTATATTACCCGACCAAAGGGCAGATTATAAAGCGGGGAAGCATTGCCCCTTTGATCGAGCTTGGCGCCGGTTTTGACATGGATCTTACGGCAAGGGAAAATATCTATCTGAACGGCGCCGTTCTGGGATTTGATCATAAGTTCATGGACGCTCACTTTGACGAAATCATGGACTTTGCGGAGCTCTGGGACTTCGTGGATGTGCCGGTCAAGAATTTCTCCTCCGGCATGCTCGCCCGTCTCGGCTTTTCCATTGCCACCATTGTAACGGCGGATATTCTTATCGTGGATGAAATTCTCGCTGTCGGTGATTTTGAATTTCAGAAAAAATGCCACCGGAAAATGGCAAGCATGCTGGAAAACGGCACGACGCTTCTTTTCGTAAGCCATGACGCGGAGCAGGTCAAGCAGATTTGCCAGCGAGCCGTTTGGATCGATCACGGAGAGGTTCAGGACATCGGGGAATCCGGTAAAATTGTAGAGGAATACCAGCAGTCTCTGACGCAGGCCTGAGCGGCTTCGGACTTCCGGGGGAGGATTGCTTTCCGTGTTTGCATGGGCTAGGAATATAATCGCAAAATGCTATCAGAACCGGGTTCTGCGTTACATTTTCTTCGGCGGACTTACGACGCTTGTCAATCTGGGCGTCTACTATCTGCTGCGAGCCGTGCTGCCCTCAATGCCCTACACCTTTGCGAATATCATTTCCGTTTCCCTGTCCATTCTCTTCGCCTACTTCACCAACTCCCGCTATGTATTCCTCTCTAATTCCCGCGGTCTTCCGCAGAGGTTTCCGGAATTCGTAAAATTCGTAAGTGCGCGCCTAACGACAATGGTTATCGAAGTGGGCGGCGTCTGGCTGATGTGCGAGAAGATGGGAATCGCAGACCGCTGGGGCAAGCTGATCGTTCAGTTTATTGTCCTGGCCTTGAATTATATCTTCAGCAAATTTCTTGTTTTCACCCGAAAGCGAAGTGCAGAGGAAGACGCCGGAGGCGGGAAGACGGATTGACGGGCCGCCGCAGGAAATGTTCTCCGGCTGCGGTGATTTTTCTTTCTTTATTAAGCTCTTTTTAATGGATTTCCTATATTCTTTGCGCAGAAGGAACGCGGATCGACTTCGGGCGTATGTAGAAAAAGGTGATTATGATGCGGCTTCTGGTTGTTGAAGACGAAAAAGATCTGAATCGTATTATTTCCAAAACGCTGACGGCGGAAGGCTACAGCGTAGACAGCTGCTATGACGGCGAAGAAGCAACAGAGTACATTCTGGGTGCAAAATACGATGTAATTATCCTGGATATTACCATGCCCAGGAAGGACGGACTGACGCTCCTGAAGGAAATGCGGGCGAACGGCGACCTGACCCCGGTCCTTTTCCTTTCCGCCCGCGACAGCATCGATGATCGAGTGAAGGGTCTTGATACCGGCGCCGACGACTATCTGGTAAAGCCTTTCAGCTACGATGAGCTTCTTGCCCGGATTCGGGTGCTGGCAAGAAAATACACCGGCAACAAAACCAACATCT
Source organism: uncultured Eubacteriales bacterium (assembly GCA_900313925.1). Taxonomy (GTDB): domain Bacteria; phylum Bacillota; class Clostridia; order Oscillospirales; family Oscillospiraceae; genus UBA2922. The sequence goes on from OMTF01000017.1 coordinate 42,167, forward strand.
ACACGCTTGGGGATCTCGTTGTAAACACGGAGTCCCGTATGGCTTCCCGGGGCGGGAAAGATCTGAATCTTTCCTCCAAGGAATACGCACTTCTGGAGTACATGATCCGAAACAAGGGCGTGGTTCTCTCGCGGGAAAGCATCGAAAACAACATCTGGAATTACGATTATACCGGCGGAACGAATGTCGTTGACGTGTACATGAGCTACCTGCGGAAAAAAGTGGATGCTAATTTCGACACTAAGCTTATCCACACCGTCTGGGGCGTGGGATGGATTCTGAAAGAGGATAATGATGAAGAAGCGGAACATTAAGCTCCCCATTCAAGCCTCGAAGCTTTCCATCAAGGCTCGCCTGACTCTGTGGTTTACCCTGGCACTCGCCGTTTTGGCCATTCTTGTGCAGGTCTTTATCCTTCTGGCAACCGGAAACTCCGTCGTCAGCGACGCAGGGTCGGTTCTTGTCGGCGCGGTAGAGAAGAACGCCGATATAATTGCGGATTCCGGCGGAACGTTTTCGCTCGATCAGCTGCATTCCACGACTAACGGCGTCTATCTCAGTCTTTACAGTATCGACGGCGCGTTTCTGGACGGCGCATATCCGTTCGAATGTGAAGAGCCCTTTTCTCAGGGTCTTGTAAAGGAAGTCTCCCAAGAAGACCACATATACTATGTCTATGATATGCAGGCCGATTCCGGAACGCAGAGCTATTGGGTCCGCGGCATTGCAACAAAAGACGCCGCCAATACGCTGCTGGACGGATACCTCAGCTATTCCGGCTTTCTTCTTTCCCTGATCGTCGTCATCGGGGCCCTGGGCGGCTATCTCCTGTCCAGCCGTCTGCTCAAGCCGATCCGGCAGATCCGGGAAGCGGCCGACACCATCAGCGACGCAAACGATCTAAGCCTGCGCATCGGCCTGGGAAAGCCGGGCAGCCACGATGAGCTCTGCCGGCTGTCGGATTCGTTCGACAATATGTTCGCCCGCCTGGAAAAATCCTTCAACGATCAGCAGCAGTTTACATCCGATGCCTCCCACGAGCTTCGCACTCCGACGACCGTCATTCTTGCGGAATGCGATTATACCCGTAAATATGCGCAGAATCTGGAAGATTACCAGAGCGCTATCGACGTGATCTCCCGGCAGGCAAAGAAGATGTCCCGGCTGGTAGAGAATCTCCTTTCCATGACCCGGCTGGATCTTGGAATGGCGAAGGCAAATTTTGAGGTGAGTGACCTTTCCGAAATGCTGGAAGTCATCTGCTCGGAGTCGAAAATTATCGGAACAAACGGCATTGCGCTGACCTGTTCCATTGAACCCGGTCTGATGGTCAATATGGACGTCTCTCTTTTCAGCCGGCTTGTTCAGAATCTGATCGACAACGCCTATAAGTACGGAAGGGAAAACGGATACATCCGAGTATCCCTGAAAAAAGACGGGGACTGTGCCGTTCTAGCCGTTGAGGACAACGGCATCGGGATCGCGCCGGAGCATCTGGACAGCATCTGGGATCGCTTCTATCAGGAGGATCGTTCCCGTGCCAATGGGGAAGGCCTGGGTATGGGGCTTTCGATGGTGAAGAATATTGCCCGCCTTCATCAGGCTACTGTTGAGGTTTCCAGTACGCAGGGAGAAGGCAGCTGTTTTACGGTGCGGATTCCTCTTTATAGGGAACCAACGGAAGCCATAGACGGAGATTAGTTTCGGAGATTGTAGCCAGCGGCGGCGATTTTTTCTTGACGGAAATCCTGTGAAAAGTTACGATAGACCTGTGGAATTTCCACAGAATTTCCGTTCCGACGGAAGGATGTGTTTGTATTGCAAAAGGCTCGACGGCTGCTCTCGGTTCTGCTGATCACCGCCCTGCTGCTTCTCCTGGCAGCCTGTGGCGGCAATTCGTCCAATTATATCGGAAAAGACGCGGCCAGGGATATTGCGCTGGACGACGCGGGTTTTCCGGAAAAGTACGTGATTCAGCTGAAAGTTACTTTGGAAAAGGAGTCTCCTGCAGTTTATAAAGTTTATTTCATTAACGCAGAAGTTCAGTATTACTACACGATCGATGCCGTAAACGGAACCATTCTGTCCGCAAGTACGGAAGCGCTGTTCTGAATGATACTAACGATATTGCCGAAATCGAGTTCGCGCCGGAGCGCAGGATGGAATTGCCTCCGGCACGTTTTTTCTTTTTCCGAAAAAGGACAGTAGCGATCGTTCGGAAATTCATTCGCCCGAAAGCGCTCGCTTATCCTGTTCCCACAGCATAGGACTTCGAACAGTAAGTTTCTCAAAGCATAGCCCTTTTTTCTATCAGCGGGGCTGTTACGACCATATAATCAGGCAGCTGTCACGCACATAACGGTGCGCGGCAGCTGCCGAGTTAAGGATGCAGGCGCCTCTTCATGGGGTTTCTATGTTATTGAACCGGCTTACTGTGTGACCTTAGCTAATCTACTCCCCTGCCGGTGACCCTCCGGTCGGTTTTCCGTCTGCTCTTTTCTTATCTTTTTCCGCCGCCTTCTTTTCATCCAGCCGCAGATAATGGGTCCAGAAGACTTCGTTCGTCATGGCGGGAAATTCCGCCTTGTATTCCTTCCGTAGTCTGTCGTACTCCGTAAAGAGCCGCAGACAGGTTGAAATTCCGCGCGCGTAGAGCTGTACATCTTTTTTACTGCTGCGCTTCAGTTCCGTCACCGTCTGAAAATTCGGATCAATCGCAAGCGTTGTCCTCTTGCCGAAAAACATCTTGGAATGGGATCCGTATCCGTATTCTGCGAAGCCGCTGCGGTGCATGAGTGCGCTCGGCAGAAGGTGCCCGTTGAGAGTGAGGTAGCGGAACCATTGCTTTATAATGCTTTCCCGGTTCTTATCCACCGCCGCACGAAACTCACCGTAAAATACATCGAACTTGTCGTAGTCGCCTACGGGGACCGCCTTAGTCTGTTTGGTTCCATGCTCCGCCCGATCCTGAACCGGGTCGACGGTTTTGAAGAATTCCGGCCCTTTCAGGAAGTTGTCGACGCCGTCGCAAAGCAGCTCCGCCCCGCCGTAGTCGGACTGAAACATGGCTCGAATAAACCGAAACGTGAAGAAGGCCGAGACGATGTACTTGTCCCCCTCTCCGTGGACGGCGTCCACCACGAGGTTGTTTCGGAACATGAAATAGTCTTCCATCAGTGTGGAGTATTTGTTATCGAACGCGTCATGCCATACGCAGATGCCGTTGAGCGAAATGGCCTCCTTGATGTTGCGCACGGAATATTCGATGTCATCCATGCGGACGAAGAACGGATAGGGGAGGTTCTGTGCATTTACAATTGTCTTCGGCATGCAGCAGTACCACCAGGCCGCATAGACGGGATGAATCGGTTCCGGCATTTCATTGAAGAGAACCAAACTGTATTGATTCAAATTCAGCTGCTGCTTCAGGCCTACCAGGCGGTATCCCTTGAAGGTCGCGAGGTTTTCATGCTGTATGTTCTTTTGATCCAGCCGGATCATGGCGCCGCCTATAAAGGCCTTATTATATTCCTCCTTCAGAAGCGTCAGGAAATTATAGGTCTTTTCAAAGGCTTCCACCTGTACCAGCACATCATCGTCCATAAGGATCATATGCGTGGATTTCTCGTTATGCAGGGATTCCATCATACCGCGGCAGAAGCCGCCGGAACCGCCGGCGTTGATATTCGGATACAGATCCACCAGTCCCGGCCGTACTATTTCTTTTGGATCGAGCGTCTGGCCGTTGTCCACAACCAGGATGTGGAAATGAGCCGAACCGTTGTAGCGTTTTACCCGCAGATACTGATTTACGATTAAATCAAGATTTCGCTTCAAGTAAAATTCCCGGCGATAAGTGCACATGATAAGATCAATCTCGACGGGGTTCAGATCCTTTTTCAGGACCTCCGTATAGTAGTATCCGCCGTAAAAAACGGAATCCTCCTGCAGGGCAGTCAGTTTGAAGTAGATGCTGTCATTGCTGGTAATGTCCACAGGGAATGTGAATTCCGCCTTCTTATCCGAGGAGATTTTTACGGTCTGCAGACATTCCCGCACCACGCTGCCGCGGAACCATCTCGCGGAGTAGAGCGAAACGATGAATTCTCCGTCCAGCTGCAGGGATAGGTGAAGGTTGGAAAGCCGGGTATACCGCCTCCACTTATTCAGGGAAAACGAATTGAAGTAGGTGGAAAATTCACAGGAGGCGTATTTTCGGATACGCAGCGTTCCTTCCACCTGTGCAAGAAGCCCCATGCGGCGGTAATACATTCTCTCCTCATCGCACACAGTCGGATCCGGCAGCAGAATGTTCTGAATTCTATATTTCATAAGTGCCCTCCCTACGATTCTCGACGCATCGCTGCGCAGTCTGTCCCGCACCCCCGGAATGCGTACTGCATTTTCCGAGCCCGGCAAACCGCAGTTCATAGTATCACACTGCTTTTTCGAATTCTATACCCAGATGTGAATTCTTTCTTTTCGCAGCATCGGCTGGCCGCAGCCGAAGTGAACTCGGATGCATCAATGCGGAGAGTCTTTCCTTCTGGCCGGCGCTCGGCTGCTTCCGTCCTGTCCTTTGCGGTATCGGCATGACAGAGAAAAGGACGGCGCAAGCGGAAATTTCCCGCAAAGGATCCGTTGAGGGCAGGGGGAGCGGAAAACCGCTTCCTCCTGCCCCGGGATATTGGATGTGCACTTTGCCGTTTCGAATTTTTCCTTTCGGGAGTTTTCTCAGTCCTTCGTCAGCAGCTCGGCAATCTGTACCGCGTTTGTTGCCGCACCTTTCCGGACCTGATCGCCGCAGCACCACAGGCAGAGCCCGTCCTCATAGACGAGATCCTCCCGGATTCTTCCAACAAACACCAGATCCTGGTCGGTCGTATCCAGAGGTGACGGGAAAATTCCATGGGGAAGATCATCCGTCAGCTTGACCCCCGGTGCGTCTGACAGAATTTCCCTGGCCTTTTCGACGCTTATTTTCTCCTTGGTACGCAGCTGAATGGAAACGCTGTGGCTGCGGATTACCGGGACCCGTACGCAGGTGCAGGATACTTTCATCTCCGGAAGATGCATGATTTTTCTTCCTTCATTCTGCAGTTTCATCTCCTCCGATGTGTACCCCTTATATTGTTCGCCGCCGATTTGGGCAATTACATTGTAGGCAATCTGCTTGGAAAAGACGCTGGGCGTGTACTCTTCGCCCTTCAGTCCTGCCTGGATTTCGTCGAGAAGTTCTTTCAGGCCCTTGGCACCGGCACCGGAAACCGCCTGATACGTCGATGCAATCATGGACTGAATCGGGCTTACTGCGTTCAGCGCATTGACCGCTGTGCAGGAGATAATCGTCGTGCAGTTCGGATTGGAAATCAGGTTGTGGTGCCATTTCACATCCTGCGGATTGATTTCCGGAACCACCAAGGGTACTTCCGGATCCAGACGGAAGGCGCTGGAGTTGTCAATAAAGACGCAGCCTGCCGACCGGATCGCCGGAGCAAATTTTTCTGCTATATCGTTTTCCGCCGCCCCCAGGACAATATCCAGGCCACGAAATGCATCGTTCCTGGCCTCTTCCACGACGACTTCGCTGTCTCCAAAGGGAATCTTTTTTCCTGCGCTGTGGGCACTGGCAAAAAGATGCAGTTCCGAAACGGGAAATTTCCTCTCCAGAAGAATCTTCCGCATTTCCTGTCCAACGGCTCCGGTTGCGCCCAGAATTCCTACTTTATATCCGCTCATACTGTTCCGCCGCACGTCTGTGCAGCTCCCTCCTTTATGCTAATCTGTCTTTTTCGATTTCGCGCTATTACTGCTGCTTGACAAAGCTTTCGTAGATAACCTGAATTGTCTTTTCAAAATCCGAATTGTTGACGCCCACGACAATATTCAGTTCTTCAGGCTCCTGCGTAATCATGCGTACATTGACGCCCGCACGCCCGAGTGCCGCAAAAAGGGCACCGGAGGATCCGGGGACAAAGACCATTTTCCGTCCGACAGCCGCGACCATAGAGATTCCTTCGGTTACTTCCATGGCTTCCGGTACAACCGTTTTTTGCAGCGCTCCGATAACCGTATACAGGGAACCCCGGCTCTCTTCCGAAGAGATCGCCAGGGACACGGAATCAATCCCGGACGTGATGTGCTCCACATTGACACCGGCATCCGCAAAGCATCCCATAATGCTCCGGAGGATTCCGATGGCATTGGACATGCCGCTTTTATGAATGGTCACGATGGTAAAGTCGCGGCGTCCGGCAATACCGGTCAGGAGCTTTCCGCTGCCCTGCTTGTCGTCAAAGCTTTCCATGATCACCGTACCCGGATGGGTCGGGTCGTTGGTATTCCGAATATTCAGCGGAATGTGCTTTTCCCGAACCGGCGCAATGGAGCCTTCATGGAGAACCTGCGCACCCATGTAGGAAAGCGCGCGCAGTTCCGGATAGGTAATCTGCCGGATTGTATCCGGATGATCCACGATTCTCGGGTCCGCCATAAGGATGCCGGAGACATCCGTCCAGTTCTCATAAATGTTCGCGTCCAGCGCCGCCGCCGCAAGGGCGCCCGTAATGTCGCTTCCGCCGCGGGACATGGTACGGATTCTTCCGTCCGGAAGGACCCCGTAGAAGCCCGGCGTAACCATCCTGCGCTCCGTGCCCAGATCCCGCAGCGCCCGATAGGTTTTATCCTGATTTATCGTCCCGTCCAGATTGAATTTGACCCACTCCACGCTGTCAACAAAATCGAATTTAAGATAATCCGCCAGCAGTCTTGCGGAAAAATATTCGCCCCTTGAAACCAGCCAGTCTCTGCTTACGCTCGGCCGAAGCGCCGCCTTCAGCTGCCGCAGCTCCCCTTCAATATCGATGGAAAGGGAAAGGTCCCTGCAGATTTCGCGGTAGCGTTCCGCGATCATCTGAAAAATGTCCCCGGGATCAACCCCATACTGAATATGTGCGTAGCAGAGATACAGCAGATCAGTGATCTTATGATCGTCTTCCTTTCTTTTCCCGGCTGCGGAAACGACAATCACTTTTCTTGCCGGGTCGGACAGAATGATGTCCTTTACTTTTTTATACTGTTCTGCATCGGCCATGGATGAGCCGCCGAATTTTGCTACTTTCAACATGCTACCTTACTCCTGCAAAGAAAATCTCCGGATCCTGCCGGCGGAGGCGTGCCGCCTGTCTGTGCGCTTCCCGGACGCTTATTTCTTCTGTAAGCACGCCGTCCGCCCATTTTTCCATTGACTTTTCCTCCAGCCAGGAATCCTCCGCCCGAGTCCGGAAATAATACGGCATCGTTTCGGATTCGTTGTCTACCGGAATCTCTTTTCCCGCTTCGGAATAAAAACCGCGGGTTCCGTTTTGGATATCCAGCAGGTCCTCCACAACATTGTAGGCTGTGGGGAAGCGGCCGGCTCCCTGTCCGTAAAAGCTCTCCCGGCCGGTATATTCGGTTTCAAAGGAGATCATGTTAAAGTTCTGCCGCACAGCGCATTCAAGGCTTCGGTCCGGAAGGAACTCCGGCTGGACATAGGCCGAAATTCCGTTCTCCGTTCTGCTTCCCGTCGCCATAAACCGGCAGCACCGGCCATGCAGATGTGCAGCGCGGATATCGGGCTCCTGTATGCAGCGGATGCCCGCAACGGGAACTTCCTCCTCCTTCAGAAGGCTGCCGAAAGCGACATTGGCACTGATGATGCATTTGCGCTGCACATCCAGCCCGTCAATGTCCGCGGTCGGATCCGCTTCCGCATAACCAAGCTTCTGCGCCGTGGCAAGCACTTCCGAAAAGCTTTTTCCGTCGGTTTCCATGGAGTCAAGAATAAAATTCGTCGTCCCGTTCATGATGCCGTAAAAGCGCTGCATCGGACTGACTCTCGCCGCTCGCTGCAAATTGACAAGCCAGGGTATGCCGCCGCCGACGGCTGCCGTGCAGCGGAACGCCGCCTTTTTCTTCTCCGCAAGAGAAAGAAGTTCTCTGTAATAATGCGCGACCAGATATTTATTTGCCGTAACCAGGTTCTTTCCCGCTTCCAGTGCCCGCGATACATATTCGAAGGAAGGATGAATTCCCCCCAGCACTTCGACGACCGTATCGACCTCGGGATCCTGCAGGATTTTCTCTATATCGTACACCGCAAGGCTGCCCAGCTCGGGACGTTCCCGACGCACAAGGACATATTTCACTTTCAGATCTTCCCGGCTTTCCGCAATCTTCAGAACGCCGCCCCCTACGGTTCCGCAGCCCAATAATCCTATCTTCATCCGCTTCCACCGATTTTCGGTGAATCCCCCCTTTTTCTCTTTCTGTAAGGTCTTTTTCCCCTTTGGATGGCCGTGAGGAAAATACAATTGTTTTTGGTAGGTGTACACTATACCATAGCTTCCGCAGGATTTCAACCGACGTTTTACCCAGTATCGTGCAGCCTCCGCACAGAAAATTGTATATTCCGCCTAAGTATGCGAATCCGGCGGGAAAATTATGCAGAATTATACAAAATGGAAATTCTCTTAAATTTTTTCAGATTTCAATTTCAATCTTTGAAAATTTCGATTTTTCGCATTATTTTGGGAAATATTTATCCCCCTTATAAGGAGACTTTATGTTTGTTCAGCACAGTACGCTGTTAAAATATTTGCAATTTTCATTCGTTATTTATGCGTTTTTAACTTGCAACTCTTTCGTAAACATACTATAATTACTCCATGCCCTTCGCGCCTGAAATCCGTGATCTTCCGGCGCGAAGCAAGAATGAAATCGAGGAGGAACTACAATGAAAAAGATTCTGGCATTGGTCCTCGCTCTCTGCATGGTTTTTGTCCTGTGCGCGTGCGGTTCCGGCAATTCGGGCACCACTTCTTCCGCTTCTCCGGATGCAGCCGCGTCATCGGATACTTCTGCAGCGAGTACGGATACAGAAACCGTGGCGGTTACTGCCGTAATTATTGCAGCGGATACGGTCCCGGAAGATGTAATTTACAAATTCACGTCAACAATCTTTGATAATCTGGACGCCATCTCCGAGCAGCACGCGAAAGGCTCGGAGGCAAGCCTTGAGCAGGCGGCTTCCATTACTTCCGTGCCGTACCATCCCGGCGCCGCGAAGTATTATCAGGAAAAAGGCATTACTGTCGAGGCGGTCAAGGAAGGTGCGGGGACCGGATCCGGCTCTGCGCTGACCTTCGGTACCGGTGGCGAAGCCGGAACCTATTATGCGTTCGGCGGCGTCCTTGCCCAGTATGTGTCTTCGAACACCGACGTTTCCGTCACCGCCGTTTCTTCCGGCGGCTCGCAGGCAAATATTGAGGATATCGCAGCGGGAACCATTCAGCTTGGATTTGTCCAGTCCGACGTTATGAGCTATGCCTTCAACGGCGAGCGTCTGTTTACGGAACCGGTGAAAGGATTCTCCGTCGTTGCCGCCATGTACATGGAACAGGTTCAGATAGTAACGACCGATCCTTCCATCAAGTCTGTTGCGGACCTGAAAGGCAAAACCGTATCCATCGGCGCTTCCGGCTCGGGCGTATACTTCAACGCAATTGATGTTCTGGAATCCTACGGCCTGTCGGAATCCGACATCAGCCCCGTGTACCAGAGCTTCGGTGACAGTGCGGACAGCCTGAAGGACGGAAAGATCGACGCCGGCTTCATCGTTGCCGGCGCACCGACAACGGCTATCACGGACCTTGCCGCTTCAAAGGATGTATACCTCGTCAGCCTGGACGAAGAGCATATCCTGCAGCTGCTTGAGAAATCTCCGTACTATGTCGCCTATACGATTCCTGCCGGAACCTACTGAGTTCCCTCCGCAGGTTCGATTTAGCGCTTTTTTCCGGCAACCCGCGGTTTCTTCGGCCGTCGGTTGCCGGATTCACCTGCGTCATCTTCTCAGATGACGCAGTGTATTTTGTACGAGGACTGTCCTTTTTTCAGAAAGCAGAAGTCTTCCGCTTTCTGAAAAGCGGATAACCAACTACCACAGGGAGGATTCTTCATGGCAGAAGACATAAACAATACCGCAGCGCAGCAAACAAAGGAGCAGGCGGAAGACATCATGCGCCAGTACGACCGTGAGTCCGCCACCCGTATCTGGACGGGAACGCCGGCTATTATTGTAAAGATAATACTGGCTGTTTTCTCGCTCTACTGCATCTGGTCTACTTTGTTTTCAACGGCGGACCTGCCTATTCGCCTTACGGCGTTTCTCGGGTTCACCATTATTATGGGATATTTGACCTACCCTGCAAAAAAGAAAAACGTAAAGCCGAACTCCCTTCCCTGGTATGACATACTGCTGATGGTCCTGGGTGCCTTTTCCTTTTTCTATTACTGCCTCAACTATTCCACCCTGGTAAAGGTGCTCACCAGTTCCTCGGCTCTTCAGACGATGAGCAATGCCTGGTTCTATGTTGCGATCGCCATCGTCGGAATCCTCTGCACAGCGGAACTGTGCCGGAGATGCGTCGGCGTTCCCATTCTCTGCGTGGTTGCAGCCCTTGTAATCTATACCTTCATCAGCATGATGAAAGGCAGCCAGAATTTTTATCAGGTTCTGACCCGTGTACTGTACACGCTCTATTACGGCACCTCCGGAATTCTGGGCACGCCGGTACAGGTCTGCCTGAAATTTATCGCCGTCTTTATCATCTTCGGCGCCTTTCTGGAGCGCACCGGAATTTCCAATTTCTTCATCGCTCTTGCAAATTCCATCGCAGGCTCCTCCTGCGGCGGTCCCGCAAAAGTCGCGGTGATCTCCTCCGCACTCTGCGGCATGGTTTCCGGCTCCTCCGTCGGCAATACCGTAACAACCGGGTCCGTAACCATTCCGATGATGAAGAAAACCGGGTACAAACCGGAATTTGCCGGAGCCGTGGAGGCGGCCGCCTCGACCGGCGGTCAGATCATGCCTCCCATCATGGGCGCCGCGGCGTTTCTGATGGCTGAATATATCGGCGTTCCCTATGGAAATGTTGCCGTTTGGGCAATTCTCCCGGCAGTTCTCTATTTCTTCGGCATATTCATTGCCGTTCATCTGGAAGCCCGGAAACTCGGATTGAACGGAATTCCGCGCAGCCAGCTTCCGAATTTCTGGAAGCTTCAGAAAAATGTTTACCTGCTCCTGCCGCTGATTCTTCTGATCTGGCTGGTAACGGCAAACATTCGTTCGCTTCAGTTCTCCGCTTCCATTGCCATCATCCTGGCCATTATCGTCAGCATCCCGGGCTTCATCATGGAAGGCAGGGAGGACGTAAAGACGGGAAGGAACGCCGGCTCCGTTCTAGGCCTTACCGCGAAAAAAACGGGCGCCATGATACTGAACTCCCTAGAGGCAGGAGGGCGCGGATGCATTACCGTTATTTCCGCCTGCGCCATGGCAGGCATCATTGCCGGATGCATCACGGTAACCGGCCTTGCCTCCAAGCTTATAAGCTCCATTGTAGCCGTAAGCCGCTCCATTCCCTATCCGGGGCTGGCACTGTTCCTTGCGCTGTTCCTGACAATGCTCTGCTGCATTGTCCTCGGCATGGGCGTTCCGACAACCGCAAACTACTGCATTATGGCTTCGACCTGCGCACCGATTCTTATCACCCTGGGAATTCCGAAAGTTGCTGCACATTTCTTCGTGTTTTATTTTGGAATCGTAGCGGATATCACGCCGCCGGTCGCGCTGGCTGCCTATGCGGGTTCCGCCATCGCGCATTCCGATCCGATGAAAACCGGGCTCAATGCGACAAAGCTTGCGATTGCAGCGTTTATTGTTCCGTACATTTTCGCGATGAATCCTTCGATGCTCCTTCTGGATCAGGGCTTTCTCAATGCCCTGCAGGTCATTGTAACCTCTCTGCTGGGAATCTTCGGGGTCGCCGCAGCGCTGAACGGCTATACCTTTACCCATATTCACTGGCTGGGACGGATTGCCTTTGCCATCGGCGGCCTGTCTCTGCTGATTCCCACGACGGCGACGGACGTTATCGGTCTGGTTCTGCTCGCCGGCATGACCGTTGTTCAATATATGAAGCGGAAGAGGATTTCGGCAAAACAGGCTGTGTAATTCTTCGGATTCCGGAAATGTCCATGGATAGCTGATATGCGCCCCCAGGCAGCTGCCGCTATCGCAGTCTGCTCGGGGGCATCGCCGTGCTCCTCCGCCCTGCGGAATCAGTGCGAAGGAAACATCGGAATTTATTTGTATAAATTGTTCTCTTGGAGTATAGTAGGACGGATCATTAAATTGGACGGATCGCAGGAGAGGAACGCATGCGCAGGAAAGATAGAGAAGTTACAGACAGCAATTCCCTCAACCGAATGCTTTTTGCGTGTGATACGCTTCGCATCGGAATTATGGGAGATCCCTACCCGTATATCGTACCGGTCTCTTTCGGGATGGAAGTCGCAGAGGACGGAAAACCGGTCCTCTATGTGCACAGTTCGAAAGAAGGGGAAAAAGTAAACCGGCTGCGTGCGCACCCGGAAGTCTGCATTGAGGCGGACCAGTTTCTGGGCGTCGAAAAAACCGCCGCCGGCATCACCGCCCGCTACGAGAGCATCATCGGCTACGGCAAATGCGCTTTTGTGTCGGATCCGGAGGAAGCGGAAAAAGGGCTCCGTCTTATCGTGGCGCACTACGGTTTTCCGGATTATCCGATGGACCGCTGCAAAGGCTTTTCCCGCGTGCTTATTCTCCGCATTAAGCTGAACTCTCTCTGCGGAAAGCGAAATTCCGCCGCCGGGTGAGGAAAATTTGCGCGCTTTGCGGAAGAATTTCGTTTACAGTCCCTTTTTTCAATGATAAACTGAGGTTCTGACTTGCGGGCGGAAGCCCGGAGACTATGCTGTAAGAAGACGAGGAGTGCAGATTCATGATATCGAGAACAAAAATCAAGCAGATATTCGCGGATCCGGAGACTTTTTCCGGAAAGGAAATTACTGTTGCCGGATGGGTCCGTTCCATCCGGGACATGAAAAATTTCGGATTTATTTCGCTGAATGACGGCTCCTGCTTTCAGCCGCTGCAGGTCGTCATGGAAAGGGACCGCTTGGCCGATTATGATGCCATTGTAGGACAGAATGTCGGCGCGGCTCTGATCTGCAAAGGGCTCCTGACGCTAACACCGGATGCTCCGCAGCCGTTTGAATTAAAAGCCGGCTCCATTTCCGTGGAAGGCGTTTCCGCACCGGACTATCCTCTGCAGAAAAAGCGCCATACGCTGGAATATCTGCGGACCATTCAGCATCTGCGTCCTCGTACAAATCTGTTCAATGCAGTGTTTCGCGTTCGCTCCGTTGCCGCCTACGCGGTGCACACCTACTTCCAGAGCCAGGGCTTCGTTTATGTCCAGACTCCGATTATTACCGGATCGGACGCGGAGGGCGCCGGCGAAATGTTTCAGGTTACGACCTTGGATTTGAACAACATTCCGAAAACGCCGGACGGAAAGGTAGACTTCCGGCAGGACTTCTTCGGAAAGAGCACAAACCTTACCGTTTCCGGGCAGCTGAATGCAGAGAACTTCGCCTTGGCGTTCGGCGACGTATATACATTCGGACCGACTTTCCGTGCTGAAAATTCCAACACGCAGCGCCATGCGGCGGAGTTCTGGATGATCGAGCCGGAAATGGCCTTCTGCGATCTGGAAGGGGATCTGGAGAGCATGGAAGGTCTCGTAAAATTCATGATTCATTCCGTATTGGATCAGTGCCCGCAGGAAATGGAATTTTTCAACAAGTACGTAGACAAAGGCCTGCTCGCTCGTCTCGAAAATGTTGTTTCGAATGATTTCGGCCGCATCACGTACACGGAAGCGGTGGAGCTTCTGCAGAAATCCGGCAGAAAATTCGATAACCCCGTCGCCTGGGGCATCGACCTGCAGACGGAACACGAGCGATATCTTACGGAAGAAGTGTTTAAAAAGCCGATTTTCGTCACGGATTACCCGAAGGAAATCAAGGCTTTCTACATGCGCCTTAACGATGACGGGAAAACCGTCGCCGCAGCCGACTGCCTGGTTCCCGGCATCGGAGAAATTATCGGTGGAAGCCAGCGTGAAGAGCGGCTGGACATTCTGGAGAAAGTCATGGATGATCGCAAAATGCGCAAGGAAGATTACTGGTGGTACAGGGACCTTCGCCGTTACGGCTCCTGCCGCCACGCCGGCTACGGCGTCGGTTTTGAGCGAATGGTAATGTATCTTACCGGCGTAAGCAATATCCGGGATGTAGAACTGCATCCGCGTACGGTGGGAAATGCAGAATTTTAACTTTGGTTTTTTTGCCGAAGAGGAGGCACGCATCGGTGCCTCCTCTTTTTCCGTATTTTGCCGATTTGCTGCATCGTATATCGGGCTGCCGCCCCATGCAGCGTTCCTCTTTGCCGGTTCCGGTTTCCTATCTACCGGTTTTCCGGTTCCGTGTAGCTTGTAAATTCCAGTGCCGAACGATAGGCCGGACGCATGATGCGGCCCCCTGTCAGGACCTCTTCCATCCGGTGGGCGCACCAGCCGGCACTGCGCGCTATGGAAAACAGCGGTGTATACAGGTCCGCGGGAATTCCAAGCATGCTGTAGACGAGGCCGGAATACATATCCACATTGGCGCAGAGAGGAAGCTCCAGGTTCTTCCGCTGCCGCAGAAGCTTCGCTCCGATGCTCTCGATTTTCTCCATGAGCTCCAGATCTTCCAGGCGTCCTTTTTCTTCCGCCAGCCTGCGGGCGTGCTTCTTGATCATAATCGCGCGGGGATCCGAAAGGGTATAGACCGCATGACCGAGACCGTAGATTTTACCCGATCGGTCTCCGCGTTTTCCATCCAGCAGTTCGCTGAGGTAGTGCTCGATCTCGTCTTCGTCCCGGATATCGGATACTTCCGCCTTCACATGGCTAAACATCTGCATTACCTTCGCATTCGCTCCGCCATGCAGGGGTCCTTTCAGCGACCCAATTGCCGCGGCAACCGCACTGTAGGTATCACTGCCCGTGGAGGAGACCGACCGGCAGGTAAATGTGGAGTTGTTGCCGCCGCCGTGATCCGCATGCAGGATCAGCATCATGTCCAGCATGTGGGCCTCTTCCTCCGTATAATTCTGATCGGGACGGACCATGCGCAGGAAATTTTCCGCAAGGCTCAGGTCCGGATCCGGATTATGAATATACAGAGACTTATTCAGCAGATAATGCCGCATTACGGCATAGGAATTGGCAACTATCAGCGGCATCTTCGCGATAATCTCCACCGACTGGCGGAAGAGGTTCTCCGGAGAAAGGGAATCCGGCTCCGGATCATAGGCATAAAGCGCAAGCACCGACCTCGCCAGCTGATTCATGACGTTGTAGGAGGGCGCCTTGAAAATAACGTCCTCGTTGTAGCCCCGCGGAAGCTCCCGGGCACTCGAAAGCATCTTTTTGAATCGTTCTTCCTGATCCCGATCCGGCAACTTTCCTAACAGCAGCAGATATACGACCTCCTCATAGCCAAAAGTATGGTTCCGAAGATGCGCTTCCGCGATGTCGCTGGAATCAATGCCGCGATAATACAGACGGCCTGGCATGGGAACCTTGACTCCGTCCACAACCGTATAGCCCTGCACGCTTCCGATACCAGTCACTCCGATGATAACGCCGGTGCCGTCCGCATTTCGGAGGCCCCGTTTCATCTCGACATTCTGGTACCGTTTTTTATCAATGATATATGCATTGCGGATATTCTCCGCAAATTTTTGCATTTCCTCGCTGGTCTCCGCGTAGGTTGCATAGAAATCCAAGCCATCCACTCCCTGTTCTGGTATGCTGCTATCCTATCCTGTTTTCTCTGTTTTTGCAAGATTTTAATTTGAATTATTCATAATTTAAATTTTAATAAGGGTCTGACGTTTCCTTATGCCATCAAAATGCAGAAATTGCCAAGACGCATTGCAAACCGTCTTTTTTTATTTGTTTTCCGCATGATTTCCGGGCATTTCTGTCGAAAATTTTTATTTTTGCGCCGATTTTCAAGACAGATTTTTCTTGTTGAAAGCGGTTGCATCGAAGTTTTTCCTGCGTTAAAATGCAAGATGCGAGTATAAGATTCTGCAGATTTTCGTACTCCCGTATTTTGGAATTCTGTGCGGATCGTACATTTGCCGCAGCCTGTGAATTAATGCTCCCGCATCGGGTGCAGGAAGGAGGACGGCGCATGGAAATGCCATGCGTCGCAAAAAGAATGATAGAGCGTACTGAACAGCCGGTTGTCTGGAAAAACGGAGCGCCGCAGAAGGCCGACCCTCGGCCTGGGAAGGAAGGCTTTCGGAAAACCATCGCATATCGCATTCTGCGGGCTCATAATTCCGGTTCTCCGGAGGATCTGAAAATTCGGTTTGACGCGCTTATTTCCCACGATATTACCTATGTGGGGATCATCCAGACGGCTGTCGCGTCAGGGCTCAAAACGTTTCCGATGCCCTATGTACTGACAAACTGCCACAACAGCCTCTGCGCTGTAGGCGGAACGATCAATGCGGACGATCATCGCTTCGGTCTCTCCGCCGCGCAGAAGTTCGGCGGCATATTTGTTCCAGCAAACCTCGCTGTCTGCCATCAGTATGCACGGGAGCAGCTCGCGGGCTCCGGCGGTATGGTCCTGGGTTCCGACAGCCACACCCGCTACGGCCCTCTCGGAACTATGGGAATCGGAGAGGGCGGCCCCGAACTGGTCAAGCAGCTTCTGGGCGGTACATACGATATAAAGCGGCCGGAAGTCGTTCTGGTCTATCTTACGGGGAAGCCTGCCCGTGGCGTCGGTCCGCACGATGTAGCCCTGGCTCTGTGCGGAAATGTATACGAGGACGGTTTTGTGAAAAATCGGGTTTTGGAATTTGCCGGACCTGGAATTGCAAATCTTTCCATGGATTTCCGTTTCGGCGTGGATGTGATGACGACGGAATCCGCCTGCCTGACGTCAGTATGGGCTACGGACCGGACGGCGGAAGCCTACTATGAAGACCATCACCGTGCGGACGCCTATCGTCCGCTTGCCCCGGAGGAAGGGGCTATATACGATCGCATGATTCATATCGATCTCAGCCGCATTGAGCCCATGATTGCTCTCCCGTTTCATCCCAGTGAGGCCTGCACGATACGGGAATTTATGGAAAATCCCGGAGATATCCTCCGCGCCTGCGAAAAACGCGCCCTCGATATATTCGGACCGCAGCTGCCGCTGCGTCTTACGGACAAAGTCCGGGACGGAAAGCTGCTTGCGGACCAGGGAATTATTGCAGGCTGCAGCGGGGGAATGTACGAGAATCTTTCCGAAGCGGCCGCAATTCTCCGCTCTCGCGGTCTTTCCTGCGGTCCATTTGCTCTTTCCGTGTATCCTTCCTCGCTGCCCGTCAGCCTGTCTCTGATGAATTCCGGAGACGCAAAGACGCTTCTGGAGGCGGGCGCTGTCCTGAAGCCCTGCTTCTGCGGCCCCTGCTTCGGAGCCGGAGATGTTCCCTCCAACGGCGCGCTCAGTCTGCGCCACACAACGCGAAATTTTCCAAACCGGGAGGGCTCGATCCCAAAGGAAGGACAGATTTCGGCGGTCGCGCTCATGGATGCGAGAAGTATCGCTGCAACAGCCGCGATGGGCGGGGTTCTTACGCCGGCAACAAGTCTGGATTACGAAGCTCCCAGGCAGGAAGCACCCGGCTTTGATGCCCGTCCCTATGCGCATCGCGTCTATTCCGGCTGGGGGCACGCACAGCCTGATGCAAAGCTGGTTTACGGTCCGAATATCCGGCCCTGGCCGGAAATCCCGGCGATGCCGGAGGATCTGGTTCTGGAGCTTGCCAGTGTAATCCACGATCCCGTGACAACAACGGATGAACTGATCCCGTCCGGGGAAACCAGCTCCTTCCGTTCCAATCCGCTCCGCCTTGCGGAATTTGCCCTTTCCCGAAGGGATCCGGACTACGTCCGCCGCGCAAAGGACATCCGCGCCCGCGGTCTTGCTTCCTGTATATTTGCGGAATGCCCGGGAGACGGAAGCGCCCGTGAGCAGGCCGCCTCCTGCCAGCGGGTACTGGGCGGCGCCGCCAATATCTGCCGCAAGTTTGCAACCAAGCGCTATCGTTCCAACTGCATCAACTGGGGAATGCTGCCTTTGGTTCTGAGCCCGGAAATTCCATTTAACGGCAAGCCGGGGGATCGGATCGAGATTCCGGGTGTACGGCGGGCCCTTCAGTCCGGCACCGATACGCTGCAGGGTACGATCTCCGGGAAGCCGGTTACTTTCTCCATCGGACCGCTGACGCAGGAGGAGCGGCAGATCCTGCTTGACGGATGCCTGATGAATTATTACGCAAATCGGGAGGCTGGCCGTGGATAAAATTCCGATGCATGCACCCGTCGTTGAAATGGACGGGGATGAAATGACGCGCGTTCTCTGGCAGATGATAAAAGAAGAGCTCATTGCGCCTTTTGTAGAGCTGCAGACGGTTTATTTTGATCTGGGACTAAAAAACCGGGACGCAACGGAGGATGCAGTGACTGTGGAAGCGGCTTATGCCGTGAAGAAATACCATGTGGGGATCAAATGCGCCACGATTACGCCGAACGCAGACAGAGTACGCGAATACGGTCTGCGCCGGATGTATAAAAGCCCGAACGGAACGCTTCGGGCAATCCTGGACGGAACCGTATTCCGGACGCCCATCCCCGCACCGTGCCTTATGCCGTATATCCGCACCTGGAAAAAGCCCATTACGATTGCAAGGCACGCCTACGGAGACATTTATCGGGCCGTCGAATGTTCCGCGGAAGCGGGAGATACGGCGGAGCTTGTCGTGTCGCGTCAAGGAGCGGAATTTCTCCGAACGCCGATCTACCGTTTCGAAGGAGCCGGCGTCGTGCAGGGCGCCTACAACAAGGACGCCTCGATTGAAGCTTTCGCGGATTCCTGCTTCCGTTTCGCCCTGGAAGAAAAGCAAGATCTCTGGTTTTCCTGCAAAGACACCATATCCAAAACCTATGACGGACGCTTCCGGGATATCTTTGCCCGTCTCTATGAGGAAAAATACAAGGCCCTCTTTGAAGCCGAAGGCCTTTCGTATCTCTATACGCTGATTGATGACGCTGTGGCTCGCGCCGTACGCTCCGAAGGCGGTTTTCTCTGGGCCTGCAAAAACTATGACGGGGATGTCATGAGCGACATGATCGCTTCCGGGTTCGGTTCGATCGCTATGATGCGAAGCGTCCTGGTCTCCCCCTCCGGAGACCGGGAGTATGAGGCCGCCCATGGAACAATCACCCGGCACTACAGGCGCTATCTGCGCGGAGAGCAGCCCTCCTCCAACCCGGTTGCAACTATTTTTGCCTGGACCGGCGGACTCTGCTGGAGCGGCAAGCTGAACGGCAATCCGCAGCTCGTGCGCTGGAGCTGCGATATGGAAAAGGCCGTGCTGCAGACAATTGCATCCGGCTGCATTACAAAGGATCTGCTTCCGGTTTATAACGGTACGCCGGAAGTCGTCTCCAGCGCAGAATTTCTGCGCCGGGTCCGGGAATCTTATCTTTCCCTTTCGGGCGCCTGACGCAGCGCCCGATTCTTTTTCCCGGAATTCTTCCGTAAGGACCGTGCTGCGGCCAATCCCTTTTCAGACCAGCCGCAGTTTCCCGGATTTTTTCTTTGCCAGCCGCACAAGCCGGGGCCGGTTGAAGCGCTGGATTATGATAAACGGAAGATTTCCCAGCAGATTGTATACCGACAGAAACAGGGCCGCCCATTTGTCCCGCCAGAATGCCAGGATGCCGAAGGAAGAGACGATCAGCGCCGCATGCACGCATTCCGCCTTGCAGGTTTCCTGCACCAGCTGTTCGGCCTGCACGCCGGATGGTTCGGACTTTATTTCCTTGTTCGGGAGAAATGGCAGGATCTTGCTCATATCCGGCACTCGGTCCTTCCATTTCCGTACCCGCAGGGCGCGAAACAGCTTCCCATCCTTCTCCCATGGCCATAGTGCAAAGGGAAAGCGATCCGCTTTCCAGGTTATCTTTATATCCTTCGCTGCCAGGTTGGAAAGAAGACCAAGACCGGCTACATAAGCCGAGGCAATTAAAAATTTTTTCTTCTCTGTCATTTCTTACGCGGTGTTCCGTTCTACCGCTGTCCCCCCTTACTTACCGGAAATACCGGCTTTTCTGCATGTTTCCCGCAGCAGAATTTCCGTTACTTCCTCCGCGGCGATGCGCCGTCTTATCAGGGCGCCTGCCATCGTTTCCAAAACCGCCGGGGAGCGCAGCAGCCGTATTGCCTGTACCGCCAGCTCCTCCGGATCTTCCTGTGCGATTGCGCATCCGGCTTCGCAGAAGATTTTCAAATTGTAATTTTCACAGGCGCTGACGCGATTTTCCAGGACCATGGGGAGTCTTTTGACAACCGCTTCCGATGTGCTGATGCCGCCGGGTTTGGTAATAAACAGATCCGCGCTGTCCATCAGAAGGCAGGTGTTCTGCACGTAGCCCAGAGCCCGGATATTTTTCCGCAGCAGGTTTCGAATCCGCAGGTCGGCTAAGGTCCTCGTATTGGTTCCGCAGACGACCGTAAGAACTTCGTCCGAGCCGATGCGGCATCGCAGAGCTTCCGTAAGCCGGCGCATAGGCCCGGCCCCCATGGATCCGAACATCATCAGAATATGCCTGGCGTCCGGGTCAATGCCAACCAGCTTCTTCGCCTCCGGTTTCCGTATTTTATTATAAAATTCATGGCGAACGGGAATCCCGTCCGTAACATGAATTTTCTTCGGATCCACGCCGGCGTTTTCAAATTCCTTCACAATCTTTGCATCCGGGACAAAGTACGCATCCAGATCGCTTTCCCCCGTCATTGGACTGCAGGTATAGTCCGTTGCGATATTGCATGCATAGAACGAAGTTCCGTCCCATTTTCTCCGGAGAATCGTCAGCATCAGGGAAGGAATGACATGCGGACAAATGACGCAGTCGTATACTCCGGAGCGGAGAAAGTCGTACAGCCTGTCTGTCCCGGTCTCCAGAAGCGAGTAAACCGCCGATCCCCTATCGAATGCCGCCGGATGGCGTTCCGCCTGGGCATAGCCTCTACCGTATACTTTCGGAAGGTGCCGATACATCCAAACGTGCCCTTCGCTGATGGTTTTGGCAATCTGCCGGGGGAAAAACTGCAGGGCGTCCTTGACCCGGCACGGGATGCTGCGCTTGCGCAGAGATTCCTCTACGGCGAGAGCCACCGAATTATGGCCTTCCCCCGTACTGCAGGTTAGAATCAGAACATTCATAGCTGGAACCGTCAACAGAATCCGCTTTCCGTACGGTATTTCCTTTCCTCATACTCTTCGCCGGCCTTTGCGCAAGCGATGTTCCGCGGAATCAAATTTTCGCTTTCGGGAAAGCCTGCCTTATGTATTGTAACAATCGAATTCCGTTTTGCCAACACACTGGAAGCAGAAACTCCGGCAGGGATCCGCGCCGCCGCGGTTTTCCTTCCGGAGTTTTCTGAATAGGTTTCCTTCTCCCCTTCATGGAAGCAGTTCTTCGAAGGGTTCTGCCTTTTTGCCGACGTACCGCCGCTGCCGGCTATGGTAAGTTCTGCCGGAATATGCCTCGTGCGGATCCTCCAAAAACAGAAGATCCTTTCTTGCCGCTCTGCGGTAAATCGGATCCGCGATGACGATGTCGGATGCGTTCATAGCCTCCGTGATTTCCTCTTCCCCGCTGCTGTGCAGATCGGTTTTCCTCAGGACCCCAGCGTCTTTTTCCAGCGGGCAGAGCACCCGGACGGAGGTGTACCCGTATTCCTTTTCCAATTGAAAGCGCAGCGAGGCGGCGTGCACCGCTTCGCCGATGATCAGGGTCGACCGATCTCCCTGCTTCGGACTTGGCGCCGGTTCGGAAAAAAGGCTTCCCGAACGGCCGGTTCGGACGGCTTCTTTCAGCTGCTCCTGCAGTGCGTAAAACGCTTCGGCGCCGCACGGAAAGCCGATGACGTAAGGGATTCCGAACGTCCTTTCCAGATATTCTGCCGCGGCAAGTCCGGTTGTGGAGACTACAAGCGTTGCTTCCGCCTCCGACGCGCCGGCAAGCTCTTCCAGTGTGCAGTGCATGGACCAGCAGCTCCGCAGGGGAAACCCCGCTTCTTCCGCCGCGCTGCGAAGGGCCTCCGCATTGCCCGTAACGGAAAAGTCGAGCGGCGTAATCCCCAGAAGGTTTATCCCCTTTCGGTCGTGATTCGTCTCTCCGGCATCCGATCTGCGGCAGAAGCGACGGGCGATGGTCGTATACGCCTCGGACGCACCGCATACATAGCTGTCCATGCCGTTTGTCGCAAAGCCGAATGTCGGAATCCCCGTTCGTTTTTCTACAACTTTGGCGATGCCTCTTACATCCGTACCCAGATACGTCGGCAGGACCGAACGGCTGAGCGCAATAAACTTCGGATGTTCCGTCTCCGCCACATTGATGATATCCTGTATCAGCCGCTCATCATTCCCCAGGATTGCGTCCTGCTCCACGAGTCCGGAGACATAGATCATGCTGTCCATCGTGTACCAGCGCGGCTCGTCATGGGTGTTGTACGTGGAATTGCAGCCGGACGCGTCGTGCATGACGATGAGGCCGCCCAGTTCGTACAAAGCGGAGTTAATGCCGAACAGATCGGCGGAGTATGTGCAAAGTTTTGTATAGACCTGCTTCATGGTGAATCCTTTTCTCCGCCGGACTTCGGATATCTCCCGTGCATGCCCGCCGCGCTGCAGTTGCATCCCCAGGCTTTTACCTGAATGATCTCCGGTACATTGCTTTCGGTCTCATAAGCCCGGATAAGCCGCTCCGCCATTTTTCGAATCCCGGTGAATCCCCAGAGCCCGTCGTTTTCGAGAATGTTGACAAAATGCGCCGTGCCCGTGTAGTATGCAGATTTCTGCCCGATGGCGAGAAACGGTCCTCTTCCGTCGCGCGGCTCCAGTCGGCAGCGATAGTTATTCGCCGCGCAGAAGGTGATATCCGGCGCCTTTTCCTGCAGCCAGCGCAGATTTTCCGCGTCCCCCGGAAGGATATAGTCCGAGTAGATTTCCTTTACCTGGAATCCCCGGCTGCGCAGAAGGCGCGCGAGGGACAGAAACAGCGGCGTACATTCATGATCCAGTGCGATGGGGATATCCCCAAGGATGCGGTGTGCCCTTGCAAGAGCTTCCTCCGCCTCTTCCTCCAGCGGGCCGGTGTCCAGCGGCTCCAGCTGAAAGGCGGCCGCGACTTCCCGCAGCTCCTGCCGGATCGCCTCCGGTACATAGGTCGCCGGAACGAATAGCGGTTTCTGCCCCAGCCGCTTTTCCATGTCGGCCGCAGCAAGACCGGCCACCGGCATGCAGTAAAGATTCGCACAGCTTTTGGCCATGTCCTTGTATTCCCGATATTCCCGCATCTTGACCAGGTCCCGGATCGCAAATCCGTTCTTCCCTAGCAGCCGGCAGAAGTCCCCCTCGGGATCTATAGCGAAATTGCTCCCGATCACATTGACGGCGTGCCGGTCCAGCGTTTCCTGGGGTTCCAGTGCTTCGTAGAGCGTAAGCTGCATCTGCTGCTCCGGGCTGACTTTCCCTTTGCGGATCGTAGGAATCATATAGCCCTGCACAAAATCGATATCCGGATAGCGGCGGCGTAGTTCCCGATAGATATATTTGGTATCACAAGCCAGGAAATGATGGATGCAGCTTGTAAAGGGAATTACCATCGGAGGACGGGAAGGCAAGCCGTCAATAATCTCGCAGATGCCCTCCAGCATTACCTCTTCCTGCTTTCCGTCATACAGGTCATGGTCGTTAAGCAGAATCATGGAAAAGCGGTCCATTCCGCCATCCTCCAGCGCCGTAAGAACAACGCCGCGCATGCACGCCGAGGCGCACAGGAAAATGATATGGCAGCCCGGGATAAGCATTGGGGTATGCGCAATCGTCCAGTGTCCCCTTGCGGGCGGCGTATATTCCAATCCTCCGTGAAACGGGGGTTCCGTGCATCGGATTTCGCCGATTGGGCGCCGAACGACGCCGACGGGAACCGATTCGGTCTGATGGAGGTTAATCATGCGTCTCTCCTAGCAAATTCGCGGCAGAAGTTCTCCGCTGGGCTGCGGAAGCAACGTCTCCGATCCGATTTCCGTAGTCATCACAACGCGCCCCGGCATCTCGTCTGTCACTTCCCCGATGATTGCGGCGTTTTGGGAATACGGGCCCTGGTGCAGAACATCCAGTAAGTCCTGTGCCTTTTCCTTGGGACAGACGACGACAAGCCGCCCTTCGCAGGCAAGATACAGCGGCTCTAAGCCCAGCATGCCGCAGACGCCGCGAACCGCAGGATCTACCGGTACCGATGGAGCATGGATGCGGATGCCGACCCGGCTCTGTCCCGCGGTTTCATAGAGCACCGTGCCAACGCCGCCTCGGGTCGCATCCCGGATGACATGAATCTCACGGGTCGTATTCAGCATAGATTCCACTGTGCCCCAGAGCGGCGCGCAGTCGCTTGTGACATCCGCTTCAATGCCGTAATTGTCCCTTGCCAGAAGGATCGTACAGCCATGCCGCCCCACGTCGCCCGTGACAAGGATCGCGTCCCCAGGCCGGGCAAACTTTCCCGAAGTGCGTACATCCGGCAGAATTGTCCCGACACCGCTTGTCGTAATAAAAACGCCGTCCACCTGTCCTTTGCCGGCGACCTTTGTATCGCCTGCCACAATGGAAACTCCGGCTTCCTTTGCTGTTTTCTCCATCGCTGCCGCAATTTCCTCCAGCTTCTCCATAGGAAAGCCTTCCTCAATTTGGAACGCGCAGGTCAGATACTGCGGGCGGGCTCCCATGCAGGATAGGTCGTTGACCGTTCCGCAGATGCTGAGCTTTCCCACGTTTCCGCCCGGAAACTCAAAGGGAGAAACGATAAAGCCGTCTGTTGTAAATGCAATCGGGCCTTCCGGCCGCGGCAGCACCGCCGCGTCATCGCCCGTAAAAGCCGGATTGTCGAAATGTGCCTTGAAAACCCTGTCGATGAGGGCCGCCGTCTGCGTCCCTCCCGCACCGTGTGCCAATGTTACTGTTTCATTCATTTTTCCGCGCCGTGCCGTCAGTCGGGCGCACGGCCCTCCTTATCCTAAGATCCCGTTTCAGTCTCGAGCGTACTGATAGTAGGCGCTGCAGGCTCCCTCGTTCGAAACCATGCAGGCTCCCACCGGGTGCTGGGGTGTACATCCCTTTCCGAACACCTTGCAGTCCGACGGAATGCATTTTCCCTGCAGAACATCCCCGCAGCGGCAGGCCGGATTCGGTCGACCGCGGATGACCGGCATATTGTATTTTTTCCGGGCATCATACGCCGCATACGCTTCCCGCAGCCGTACGCCGCTTTGGGGGATTACCCCAAGGCCGCGCCATTCCGCATCGCAGGGCTCCAAAAGCTGATCCATCAGCTGCTTCGCCGCCGCGCTCCCGTCGTCGGTTACAACGCGCGGGTAGCAGTTTTTGAAAAACGGCTTTCCCTCCTGCAGCTTGACCACCGAATAGGCTAAAGCGGTCAGTATTTCCTTCGCCGTAAATCCACATATGACCCCGCTGATGTCTTCCCTTACCAGTTCTGCGCAGCAGCGGCACCCTGTTATCGCGTTGACATGACCGGGGTAGAGGAAGGCGTCCGCGCTTCCCTTCAGCGCCCGGTAGGCGTTCGTCATGGTTTTGTTCGCTGTCAGAATGGAATAGTTCGGCACCGCTTCCTGCGCTGCCTTCTGGACCGACAGGCAGGCAGAAGGCGTCGTTGTTTCAAATCCGACGGAAAGAAACACGACCTGTTCCTTCGGGTTCTTCTGCGCATAGGCAAGTGCGTCCATCGGCGTATACACAATCTGTACTCTGGCTCCCTTTGCCCGCGCGCCGGCGAGGCTCATCTCCGTCCCCGGAACTCGTACCAAATCGCCGAATGTGCAGATCGTGCAGCTTTTTTCCAAGGCAAGGAAATTTGCCTCATCTATGAAGCCAACCGGGGTGACGCAGACCGGGCACCCCGGTCCGGAAATCAGATGGATGGGCTCGGGGAGCATCTGCCGGATTCCAAGCCGGAAGATCTCGTGCGTATGCGTCCCGCAGACCTCCATAATCCGCAGCGGCCGGCCGTGGTAGTTCTGGAGAATTTCCTGCGCTGTTCGTTTTTCAGACTGATCCGTCATGCGTCTTCGCTCCTCTTATCGTTCAGTTCCTCCAGCAGGGATTCCGTTTCTTCCGTGTCCTCCTCGGTGATTTTTGCTATGGCTACCCCCGCGTGCACCATAACATAATCGCCCGGATCCAGATCCTCTAGAAGTTCTGCGGAAACCCTGCGCCGCGCACCGGATGCGTCCACCAATGCCGTTCCATCTTCAATCGTAATGACTTTTGCCGGAAGTCCAACACACATGGATTCCACCTCCTGTTTCAATTTCACGTAATGTTTTCCGTTGTTCCGTTCTTTCTTATAAATGTTTATTCTTTCTTTCGGTTCAAAACCCACATTGCTGCGGCTGCCTGCCCCAGCGCGATGCCTCCATCATTGGGCGGTATCATATGATGCCGATAGACGCGGAACCCGCGCTCTTCCAGTCCTGTCAGGCAGAATTCCAGCAGAAGCGTATTCTGAATTACTCCGCCGCTGAGCGCCGCTGCAGAAAGGCCTGTTTCCTCTCGGGCCCGCTCGCAGCCCCGAATAATCCCCGCCGCCAAAGCTTCATGGAATTCCAGCGCAAGCTGCTCCGAGTCTTCTCCCCGCAGCTTTCTCTGCGCAAGCTCCCATACGAGCTCCTCCGTTGGCAGAACAAACCGTCCGTTTTCTTCCCGGAGAGGCCTGTCGGAAGCGTTCGTCTGCCCTCGGCGTATCCTCCCGTTCTGCGCCGCGAACTGCAGTGCTGTAGACGCTTCCCCTTCGAAGGTAGATGTCCGGCGGATGCCTAAAATCGCGCTGACCGCATCAAACAGGCGTCCGGCACTGGTGGAAACGACCGTATTGATGTTCCGATCGGAAAGGAGGAACTGCGCCTGCAGATTCTGTGCATCGCACAGCTGCAGTGCGGAAGCCATCCGCTTCGTTTTCTCCCGGTCCCGAGTGTGCCGATAAAGTATACTTACCGCAATGCGCCAGCCCTCCCTTGCGGACGCATCTCCGCCGACCTGCAAAAATGGTTCCACACTTCCGATTCGGTCGAATCCGTTGTAGTCCGCGCGGAGAAATTCTCCGCCCCAGATGGTTCCGTCGGTACCGTATCCGGTGCCGTCAAAGGAAACGCCGATTACCGGATCGGAGGTCTCATTTTCCGCCATGCAGGACAGGATATGCGCATAATGGTGCTGGATCTCGAGAACCGGCAGACCAAGGTTTTTCGCCACAGCGGAAGTGTTGTACTTCGGGTGCAGATCGCAGGCAACAATTTCCGGCTCCGCTTCCAGCAGATGCTCCATGCGGGTTACCGACTCCTCCAGTGCCCGCACCGTCCGCAGATCCTCCATGTCGCCGACGTAGGGGGAAGGGTAGAACAGGCGGTGCTTTGCAATGCAGAAGGTGTTCTTCAGCTCCCCGCCGATTCCCAGCACCGTTCCCCTGCATTCCCAGGGCATCATGAAGGGAAGCGGCGCGTATCCGCGCGAGCGGCGGATCATATACGGTTCCCCCCGGAAGGTATCCATTACCGTATCATCCGCCCGCAGACGGATCAGGCGGTTGTGGCTCAGAATTCCGTCGCACATCCGGGACAGTTCGCGCAGCGCGTCCTCGTCGTCTCGGCAGATAGGCGCGCCGGAAATATTTCCGCTTGTCATCACAAGGCAGTCCGGCATCGCAAGCCCATCCCCGGAGTCAAAAAGGAGAAGCTGCACCGGCGCATAGGGGAGCATAACGCCGACCTTCGGATTGCCGGGAGCTATCGAAGGCGCCAGCCTGCATTCCTCCGCCGGCGCTTCAGAATAATACCCTTTCTTTTCCAGAAGGAGGATCGGCTTTTGATGTCCGTCCAGGATTTCCTCCTGCAGGGGGGTTACCTCGCATTCCCTTCGTACCGCGTCCAAATCCTTCATCATTACGGCAAACGGCTTCACCGGTCGGGGCTTTAGCGCCCGCAGCCGCTGCACCGCTTGCTCGTTTGTGGCATCGCAGCAAAGGTGAAATCCCCCGATTCCTTTAATGGCGACAATGCCGCCGTCCCGGATTCGCTGCTGGGTCCGGCGTATTGCCGGCAGATCCTTCTCCTCCGGCCCCATCTTTTCTATCTCTGCCGGCAGCGTCTGCGTTCCGTCGGTCCGCAGAAGATAAACCTGCGGACCGCAGTCATTGCAGCAGACTGGCTGGGCATCATACCGGCGCGTTTCCGGATGAGTGTATTCATAGGCGCAGGTGGGACACATGGGGAAATTCTTCATGCTGGTCCGTTCCCTGTCGTAGGGCATGCCGTCCAGAATCGTCATCCGCGGTCCGCAGGCTGTACAATTAATAAACGGATGCAGATAGCGTCGATTGTTCCTATCGTACATTTCCTTTTTGCACGTAGGGCAGATGGCAATGTCCGGGGAGACGAAAATTTCTCCCTGTTCCTTGGCGCTTTCAACAATATCAAAGCGGGCATAGACGCCGCGCAGTTCCGGCGCTTCCTCCACTTCCAGCTTCAGGATTACCGCCCGTTCCGGGGGACGGTGCTCCAGTTCGTAGAGAAAGTCCTGGATCTTTTCCGGTGCGCCCTGCGCGTCGATTTCCACGTAGGGACCTTTATTGCAGACGCTTCCCTTCAGCTGATGCGCATCCGCAATCCGGCTTACAAAAGGCCGGAACCCGACGCCTTGGACAATCCCGTAAACCCTTGCCCGGATGCATCGATCCTCGTTCATAGCACCATTCCTTCCGCCTTAGACCCTTCCTCGCCCTGCAGGACGCCGGATACTGCAAAGTGCGGAAAAGCATAGAATCTTCCTCGGTAGTCCGGGATTGCGGCACGGAATGCCGGATCCGCCAGAATGCAATCGTATTTTCCCGTGCGGACAAGATTTGTAAAGTCATCCTCTTCGCGGAGGTGAAGGTCCTGCGGTTCCGAAAGCTCCGGCTTTTGCATAAAATAGGTTGCCGCCGTGACATCTGCCGCGCCGTGCTGCAGGATTTTTTTCCGCAGCGTGTTCGCCGCGATTTGCTGGTGCACAATCAGCGTTCTTTTCCCGACAAGGTCTTTCGCAATCGTTTCCCAGCAAGGATTCAGATCCGGATATTCGCAGCGGTACGGAGTTCCGAATCTTTTCCGGAGACTCTGCGCTGCCGCAAGGCCGGAAGGGGACACGACCAGATTCTGCTCCGTCCGGCCGGCAGATTTTATTTGGCTCAGCGTACCGCCGTTGCCGTAGCAGAGGATCCTTTCCCAGCCCTGCTGCTGAAGCTTCATCCGCATCCGCTGCGGTGCATCCAGACTGCCGAGATCCAACGGCGTCGCTCCTAAAATTCCGAGCGATCGCGGAACCCGCTCGCCGTCCTGCTTCGTAAACCGATCAAAGATCGCAAGATATGCTTTTTCCGCGCCCTCATCATACCAGCGGATTCCGTTGGTATCTAAAGCAAGCACCGGAAGCCCGATCGCCTTTTCCGCCATTCGGGCCACCGCCTTGTAGTCTGTACCGATGGTCGCGGGCACCGGGGTTCCTATCAGCGCGGCAAAGTTCAAGTCCATCTTCTCCGCCGCCTCTGCCATTTTCTTTACCAGGAGCTCATCCCGTCCCAGAATTGCATCCATATCCCGAAGTCCGGCGGAGAATACGGCGCTTTTCTGCTGCTGCCAGCGCGGCTCATCAAAGCCGCAGATGTTTCCTGTGCAGCCGCCCGCGTCCACAACTACCAGCAGCCCTCCCAGCTCATAGAGGACGGAAACGGCACCGGACTGATCCGGAGCAAAGGGGTATATTACCTTGTGCAGTCCCTTCATATTCTTGCCCTCCCGGTGGACGCAAGGCCCTGCGGCCCGATCCAGTCACCGCGATCCACGACAATTTCATACCCGATATCCGCCATTCGCTGCTTCAAATTCGCCAAATTCTGCGCCGATTCATCGCCGGTGCTGATTTTATTGTCGTACAGCATGTATTTTTTTCTCACATCCATAGGCGAAAGATTGGGCATAATGACGTTCGCTCCCGCTAGAACGCCTTTTTCCCGCCCTTTGGGATCGATCGTTCCCAGCGCGGTCGTTGCCGGCAGGAGGACGTTCGGCTGCTGCAGCCGCAGGAGCGCCAGGAGGAAAACTGTAAGTTCCGCCGTACCTGCCGGCTTGTGAGCAAAAGGAGTGTCATGGTGCGGAACAAATGGGCCGATTCCGACCATATGCGGCTGCAGCTTCTCTATAAAGAGGAAATCTTCCGCCAGGTTTTCCGGTGTCTGATAAGGGGAGCCCACCATAAATCCGGTTCCCACCTGGTAGCCGATTTCCTTCAGATTCCATAGGCAGTTCTGCCGGTATACCGGGTCAAGCTCCGGCGGATGCAGACGGGCGTAGTGTCTCGGGTCTGCCGTCTCATGGCGCAGAAGATACCGATTTGCGCCCGCTTCATACCAAAGCGCATAGACTTCCTTTTTCCGCTCCCCCAGTGAAAGGGTTATTGCGCAGTCCGGATATCTTGCCCGCAGCCCGGCTACGGTTTGCGCCACCTGTTCGTCGGAAAAGCCCGGATCCTCGCCTCCCTGCAGGACGAAGGTTCGAAATCCCAGTTCGTACCCCCTCTGCGCGCAGTCCCAGATCTGCTCTTTTGTCAGCCGGTATCTCTGTGCGTTCGGATTTCCGCGGCGGATTCCGCAGTAAAGGCAGTTGTTTCGGCAGAAGCTGCTGATCTCTATGAGCCCGCGCACATAAATTTTATTCCCGTAATAGCACCTCGCCCAGCGCCGGGCTCTGGAAAAAACACGCTCGGATACTTCCGGCGTCCGATAGCGGATAAGATCCTCCCATTCCTCCCGACGGAGGCTGTGTTCCTGATTCAGTTTTTCCACCAGAGCAAGCAGGCTTTTTTCTTCCATGTTCTTTGATTTTTCCTGTCTCAGATAAAGGCCGCGTCCATGCGCTGCAGCAGCGCTTCCAGCCCCGCATACCCGAACGGCTGCTTTTCATCATCCCAAGGAACATTGGCGGCATCCGGCTGGTAATAGGCCGCGTCGGCTCCCAGGCTCAGGTCCACCATCGCGCTTCCGCTGTTGTAGTTCAGCATTGTCGGAGAAAGATTTGTGTATACGCGGGTCATCGGGCTCCATGCCGCCAGTGCACGCAGATAAAAGAAGTCTTCCGGGCTTACGTTTGCATAGATTTCCTCTACCTGCAGACCGTATTGGATCAGAGCAAGCGACAGTTCGAACGGATTGGCGTTGAGCCGTTCTCCGACGGCGACCCGTTTACCGGCATGGCGCGCCGAGAATTCCGCGACGGCTCTCTCCGCTTTTTCCCGGTAGACGCTGTCTTCCAGCGGCGCCCCCAGTGCCTGCCCCAGAAGCTCATATTGGCGATGAATTTTGTCCAGCCGATACTGACGCTGCATCTCAAGGAATGGGATCCCAAGCCGCTTTTCCATGTCTTCTGCCGCTAGCCTCGCTTCCGGATGCAAAATCAGGTTGAAGTTCGCCTTTGCCAGCTCCTTATATTCTTCAAAGGTCTGCATGCGGGAAATTTCCTGTATTTTTCGCAGTCCCGCCGCCTGCAGCAGTGCATACAGCTCGCTTTCTTCCCGAAGCGGGGAAAAATAGCCCAGCAGGTTTGCCGCGCGTGGATTCCGTTCCGCGGGTTCCAGAAGGGAGTATATTGCCTGCCGTACAAGTACCATCGGCGGCTTTCGGCCTTCCCGGGTCAGCGCGTACATGTAACAGGGCCGCACGGGCAGGCCCGCCTCCGCTTCCGCCTTCCGGCAGACCCTCTCCCAATCCGTTCCCAGCAGCGCGTCTACGCAGGTGCTGCAAATCATGACGACGGAAGGTTTTTTCTGCAAAAATTCCAGTATTTCGCAGACCGCCTGCGGAACTCGCTCCAAATGTTTTCCGCTGACGATATCGCTTTCATCCATAAGGAGGAAGAAAAATCGATTTTCGTACCCTGGGATCTGGCTGAGCAGTTTTGTATTCCGGCCGCAGCAGCCGGGCGCCACCAGCAGCATAACCGATTCCGGCACAGCAAGGCCGGCCCGCTTTACCCCGAAGCCCTGCGCGCCGGGGGAATTGAAGGCAAGCGTAGCCGGAGAGCTGTATATCAGCTGTTTCGCGCTCTGCAGCTGCACAGGGATATTGTTTCTGCCGGCTGCAGCCAATTCCTGCACTGTAATGCTGTAAGGAGCTGAATTCATTCGTTTTCTCCTGTTTTTCCTCCCTCCGGCATCGCCAGCAGCCGATCCGCAAGGGCAAAGAATCGGCGGCTGATTGGAAGGGTCGGGTCCCCCTCGATTACGGTCTTTCCAATCTCTTCATACTGGTTAATTTCGTCACTGCGCGGGATGTCTCCTACAATTTCGAGCTTTCGTTCTTCCGCAAATTCCCGGACTTTTTCCTCTTCTCCCGGTACATTGCGCCGGTTGAAAATAACTCCGCCGACGCGGGCATAGCCGCGGTCCTTGAAGTTTTCCACCGCATGATAAATGTTGTTTGCCGCGTACATCGCCATTTTTTCGCCGGAAGTCACAATAAAGACCTTTTCCGCATAGCCTTCCCGAATCGGCGCGGCAAAGCCGCCGCACACGACATCGCCCAGCACGTCATACATGACAATGTCCGGCTTATGCGTTTCGAAGAGTTTCAGTTCCTCCAGCAGGTTGAAGGTCGCGATAATTCCCCTGCCAGCACAGCCCAGGCCGGGGGTGGGGCCGCCCGTTTCAATGCAGAGTACGCCGCCGAACCCGGTTTTTGAAATTTGATCGATCGAGGTCGGTTCTTCATCGTATTCCCGTAGATAGTCCATAACCGGCATCAGCGGTTTTCCGCCGAGGAGATTAATCGTCGAGTCCGATTTTGGATCGCAACCAATTTGGATGACCCGCTTTCCGCGGACGGCGAAGGCCGCTGCGAGATTTGCCGTCATTGTCGATTTTCCAATTCCGCCTTTTCCGTAGATTGCCAGTTTCAGCATAGCGCCTCCTAAATAAAAAACCCCTCTTCCGCAAGGAAGAAGGGTACAGAAATCCCAATAAACAGAGGCTGTGGTTTCCGGCAAGGAGCCGCCGGAAACAAATTCTGTTCCGCCGCTTCTTCCAGCGCAGATTTCGCTCTTTGCTGTCAGAGATCTTTCTTTGTATCGGGGGCAGTCTTTCGGCTTTCCCCTCCACGCGTTCTTTGTTTTTTTATTATACCGTAGATTTCTGGAATTGTCATCTGCGTTTTTTCAGGATTTTCAAGCAGTTCTCTCTAAAGAAGGAGGACCTGCACATTGCCTGCCGGTCCTCCGAATGCATTGTATTCTACCGTTCTTCCATGCCGATTGCCGTCTGCGCCGGCTTACTTACGCTTCCTGCCGGTTCTTCGAATCTTTCTCGACAAACAGCTGCAGCATATAAATCTGGCATAGATACACGGCATACCAGGTTCCAAAACCGTTCAGCAGCCCCGCAAGAATTGAGTACCCCAGACGGTCAATCCCGCCGGGATTGAATCCCCACGCTGCAAAGAAGGCGGGAATTCCGCTCCCGAAGAGAATCCCGGCAAAGGCGCTGATTACAATATTGTAGCAAAGCCAATTCGCCGGAATCCAGCGCCAGAAGGCTATCTGTTCCGAGCGCAGACCCATCGACGGCAGTTTTTCTCCGCCATTAAACTGGCTTCTGTACGCCTTCTTTATAATCGGATACTGAATGCAGGTGCAGATCATGGAGGTTACGAATACCGTCCCTCCCAACTGGGACAGGCCCAGCATATTCAGGGGTGCAGCGTCATACGCCTTTGCGAGGGTAAAATATAGGATGACTGCCGTAAGAATAATCGTTGCGGGACCGCAGGCAAGTGATTTTTTAAATGCGTATTTTCTTCCCTCTATAGTCATTTTCTTTTCCTTTCTCCGGTATGCTTCCTTTGTATTCTTTTCGCTCTTCCTTTACAGCGAATAAGCCGTTTCAAAGCCTTCCCACATCGCATTGCTGGACTGGCGGGCCTGCACGGCATCACCAATAACATGAACCTCCGGCACAAATTTCTTCAGTTCCTCGCTCAGCGGATCGTATTTCCGTGCGCCCAGCCCGAAGAGAATATAATCAAATCCCCGGAGCCATTCCTCCGAACCGTCTTTGCGCTGCACCTTCACATCGTGATCGGTTACTTCCAGCACTTTCGTATTCACCTGAATGCTGACCCCGTTTCCCTTCAGCGTCCGCATCAGCGGTGCGCGGTTGGGGACGCAAACTCCGGTCAGAATCTGCGGAAGCATTTCGATGATCGTAATTTCTATTTCCCCGATGCTCGCCTCAAAGCCGCGGGTAAAGGAGGTCGGGCGTGCATTGGCAAGAATCGTTTCCGCTGTCTCGCAGGCAACTTCCCCTCCGCCAAGGATGCAGACCCGGCCTCTGGGAATTACCAGTTTCCCGCGAAGGAAATCGTGCGCAGTCAGAACCGGGTATTCCTGCGTACCTTTTATCGGTGGAATCAACGGCTTGGCACCCGTTGCAACAATGACAGCCTCCGGGTTGAACTCCCGGACGTTATCAACCGTTGCTTCCTTGTTAAAAACAAATTTCACGCCGGCTTTTTTCGCCCGGTAATTCAGGTGAACCAGCCATTTCGTCATTTCCTGCTTTCCTGGGGAGGCAACCGCAAGCTGAAGCTGACCTCCAATCGAAGAATCGGCTTCCCATACGGTGACATCATGGCCGCGCTCCGCCGCAGTTACCGCTGCATACATGCCTCCAGGGCCCGCGCCGATAATCAGCGTCTTTTTCGGGGGATCGGCAGGACGGAACGGGAAATCATATTCCCTTCCGACAAGGGGATTGATATGGCAGCGGCACTGCGGGTGTTCCGCCGTTCGGGTGATGCAGCTTCCTGCACAGCTTCCGCAGGGCACAATATCATCAAATCGATTTTCATAAGCCTTGCTGCATAGGTCGGGGTCCGCCAGCAGCAGCCGGCCCAGGGAAACGCCGTCCACAAGGCCGCGTTCCACAATATCCGCCGCATAGCGAATGTCATTGATTTTTCCCACAACGAAGACGGGGATGGAGACTCTCTTTTTGATTTCCGAAGCTTCATGCACATTCATTCCAATCGGTTTTCCATGGCTCGGAAGAATGTTTTCAAGGCCTTCGTACTGGACGCCGCCGGATACTTCTAGCAGGTTTACTCCTGCGGCTTCAAATTTTGGCGCAAGGTAGAGCATATCTTCAAGGGAGTTGCCTCCCGCCTGTCTCTCATCGCCGGAAATGCGAAGGAATATGGGAAAGCCCCGGCTGACGTTCTTTCGAACTTCCGCAATAATTTCCAGAATGAGCCGTGCCCGATTGTCAAGGCATCCTCCGTATTCGTCCATGCGCTTATTGCGCAGCGGCGAAAGGAAGGCTCCCGGCAGCATATAGGCATGGGCGCAGTGCAGGCTTACCGCGCCGCACCCCGCTTCTTCCGCTCTTCGGGCAGCCTGTCCGTACTGTCGGACAATTTCATGGATTTCGTCGATCGTTACCGGCCGGCTAACATGGCAGTTCGCGTTCGTATTGACGGAGGGACCCAGCGGCGCGATTCCGCGGAAGCCGCAGATTGATTCCGGGCCAGGGTGAATGATCTGGGGGACTAAAGTAGAGCCGGCATCGGAAACTCTCTTTGCAAATTCCCGAAACTGCGGAACCAAATCGTCGGAATCCAAGGCGGTCGTGTACCCGATGTAGGGGTATTTCCTGTCCACGGTTACTGCATCAATGGTAACAAACCCCGTGCCGCCTTCCGCACGGCGGACAAAAATATCCGCCAGCCGCTTCGGAACGGTTCCGTCCTTTGCCTCATAATCCATGCTCATGGGAGCCATTCCGACCCGGTTGCGCAGGGTCAGCGCTCCAATCTGAAGCGGCTGAAAAATTTTTGCTTCTTTCATATTCATAATACTTTTCCTCAATTGATTGCTGCACGGTGGCAGAGGTTTCCGCTTAGGATTTCTCAAATTGCGTGCACTTTCCTAAGGATGCCTTCAATCGGGCATCCGCGGACTTCTGTTTCTTTGTTCTGGTGTGGGGGTACTTGCCTTATAGAGAAGCTCCGAGAAGCTTCCGAATCCCTGGGTGTCCGGGAGAATTCCCGGTGCTGCGAAAGGAAGAGGAGGGCGGCAGCCGGCCGATCCTGCCATTTTTTCGATTCGCAGGGGGGATTTCGCGAATCCGTAGGATCGAAATTCGAAAATGCCGGCTAGCGCCTTCCCCCGCAGCAGCGGCCTTTAGAGAGCAGCCGCTGCCACTCGGTTTGTCTTTATTTGCTCCCGTCCTCCGGTTTTTCCTTGCGCATATGTGGCATGACTTCGCGCAGGCGGTAGCGCTTAATGGTCGTTTCCCGATCGAATTCATTGAGGATTCCGCGGCTGTAATAGTCATCGATCTCTTCCTTGGAATATCCCAAGTCGGTAAGAATATCCCGGTTGTCCATTCCAAAGAGGGGGGCGCCGCGCCAGATTTCTGACGGGTGATTCTTGAATTTGCTTAGAAGGCCCAAGCCTGTAACATGGCCGAGCATCGGGTCATCCCATTCCATAATTGTCTCCCGAGCTTTCCACTGTGGATCGTTAATGCAGTCCTCAAGCTCATAAACTCTCTGACAGGGAATGTGATTTTCCGTCATTTCCTTCTCCACTTCATCGACCGTATGCTCCGAAACATACTTTTCCATCGCATTTTCCAGGCGCTGGCCGACCGGTGTATTGATGAGCCATCCGGTAAAGCCCTCCGGGAAGTCCGGATCTCCAGTTCCCGGCGCCGGCAGACCAATCAGAGGGTAGCCACGTTTTGCGACTTCCGCGCCCGTCATGCCGATAAAGATGACGCCGCCGTCTTTGCAGGTGTAGAAGCTGAACAGGGCCGCCTGTGCATCCTTGTTTCCGGTCCGCGGCATCTTGATTCCATCCGTGGCGTACTGCATAAACCGGCCGTCCGTAATGCGGGCCAGGGCCTCATACTGGGCAACGTCCACGCTTTCTCCTTTTCCTGTCAGCTGGGTGCTCACATAGCAGGCCAGCATGCTCCAGCATGTCGTAAGCCCGCAGACATAGTCACTCAGGTAGGGATTGATTTTCAGTGCGTGATCCGTTCCGTTGAGTGACATGTATCCTGAAAAAGCCTGCCCCGCCGCATCGTAGCTTGCTTTCGTAACATATTCCGGAACCCCACTCTGTCCATAGCCGGAAACATGGCAGATGGCGAGCTTCGGATTAATCGTCCAAAGGTAGTCATCACTGAGGTTCAGCCGATCGTACTGTCCGCCTCTTGAGGATTCCACCCAGATGTCTGCCCATTTGATAAGTTTCAGGAAAATCTCCCGCCCTTCCTTGGTCTTGAGGTCCGCAACCATGGAGAGCTGATTTCTGTGATTCTGCGGATAGCCATACCAGCCGCGCTGGTTGTCCGGCTTCTTTGGTGCCTCAAAATGAATCACCGTCGCGCCGCACTCCGCCAGCAGGCCTCCGGCAAAAGGCCCTGCGATATTGGAACCGCTGTCAAGTATTTTAAGTCCCGCAAGGGCGCCGAATTTCGGAAAATCTTTCAGTCCTGACATATTATTTCTTCCTTTCTTTTCATTTGTTATCGTTATTGATTTGCAGGTACAAACACCGGGCGATATCCTCCATCCACGTAAAGCGTTGTTCCGGTTATATAGGACGCCTCCGGGGATGCAAGAAACAGGATCGCCTGGGCAACTTCCTCCGGTTTCGCCATCCGTCCCAGCGGGATGGAGCGGGCACAGGCTTCTCTCTCCTTCGGGCTGAGATGCGCAACCATTTCGGTATCCACGACGCCCGGAGCTACGGCGTTTACCCGGATATTCCAGGCCGCAAGTTCCAGGGAAAGAGACTTCGTGAGCCCCAGCACTCCCGCTTTGCTTGCGCCGTAGATGCACCCCATCTGTGTTCCGTAAACCGCCGTGACGGAGGAGGTGCAGACTATGGAGCCGCTTCGCTGCTTTTTCATCGGCACCGCCGCCGCCTGGCAGAAATTGAACGTTCCGCCGACATTGATATCCATGACTTTCCGATACGCGGCTTCGTCAATGCGGGACAGGGGCCGATCCATCGTTACGCCGGCGATATTGAGAACCACGTCGATCCTTCCGGTGCGCTGCAGGACTTCCTCTACCGTATTTCGGACCGCCGTTGCGTCGCGCACGTCACAGGGAAAGGACCAAAACGACGCACCCTGCCGTCCGGCGGCTTCCTGCAGGATATCCATTCCGTCCGTCCGGATATCTACGCCGGCCACGCGGGCCCCTCTGCGGAGCAGTTCCTGTGCGCAGGCTCTGCCGATGCCAGAATTTGCGCCGGTGACGATCGCCGTAAGATCCGTAAATGTCATAGCGCTCCTTTCACGGGCGATAGGCTCCATCTACGCTGACCGTAGTCGCAGTAATGCCGCTTGCCAGATCGGAGGCAAGGAAAAGGTACACGTTGGCAACTTCCTCCGGCTCCAGCATGCGTTTCATCGGCAGGTATTTCAGATACTGCTCTTTGATCGCCGGGTCCATATTTGCGTTGGTCATATCGGTGTTTACGACACCGGGCGCGACGCCGACGACGCGTATATTGCGCCGGATCAGTTCCCTTCCCAATTCACTGGTAAGGCCGATGATCGCAGCCTTGCTGGAAGGATAGCCCGCACCGGAAAGGGATCCGTAGAGCCCTGTTACGGAAGCCGTGTTGATAATCACGCCGCTGTTATTGGCTTTCATATACTGATAGGCCGCCCAGGATCCGTTGTAGGCTCCTTCCACATTAACTTCGAACATGTGCTCAAATTCGCCTTCCTGAATTTTGCTGAATACGGTACTGTGCGTAACCCCGGCATTGTTGATCATCACGTCAATGCGGCCCCATTTTTCCACAACTTTTCCTACCGCTTCCAGCATCTCCTGCCGGCTGGAAAGCTTCGGCCAGAATCCAAGAACCTCCTGATCCGGATAAAGTTCCTTCAGTTTCTCCAGCGCCGCTTCGACCGTTTCCTGGCGTGAGCCGGCGATTGCTACCTTTGCTCCGTTTTCAATGAATTTCCTGGCGGCGGCGAATCCGATGCCGCGCGTGCCGCCCGTAATAAACGCTACTTTATCCTGTACAAGTTTCATGCCGTTTTCCATGGAAGTCTCCTTTCCGCTGCTGAATGTTATTTTTTTTCCTGCTTTTTTCGTGCATATTTGCTGTCATCCGTGTTGCCGGACGCTTGAAACTTTCCTCATAGATGCGGATATACCCGGTTTCCGCGATCCGCCATTGCCCATCGATTTTTTCATATCTGTCCGTGTAAAACGCACCGCCCTGAATTCCGACTCCGGCGTAAGGGCTGTCCTGCGTGAAAATCAGATTGTCCTGAAGATACCAGCGGGCGGTTGCTTCCGTTTCGCTCAGGATCGTGATTTCCGGGGTGTGTCCCATATGCATGCTGATCATCTCGGGCGGCATGTTTTTCTTGAAATACTCGACGGCCTCCTGGACCCCATGAAAGGTCAGCTTCCCGTTGGAATAGGAAGTCCGGATGTTGGGTGAGAGCGTAGCCGCCAGCCCGTCCCAGTCTTTGCTGTCAAGACAGCGGAAATACTTTCCTTTCAGGTTCATGATCGCAACAATGTCCCGAAGCTTCTGCGTTTCCTTTTCCAGAGCCTCTACTCTTTCTTCAATCGTCATGCGCTTTCCTCCTTTGTCTTTCTGTCCAAGTTTCTCCGCGTTCTACAGCTCCATCGCTGCCTCACAGGCTTCGCGCGTCGCCCAGAGAGCATTGCGCGGTTGCTTTGCGTCGCCGATAACATATTTGGGGATTCCGAGCTCCTCGCACTTCCGCTGCAGATCCTCGCAACCTTCGGCTTCTATCCCAAAGCAGATGACAACGCTGTCTACATCCAATGTCTTTTCTTCCGTCTGCTGTGTTTTCTTGTCCGTCCGGATGAAGTGAACGGTTCTGTCGTGAATCTCCAGTGTGTGCACGCCCCCGTAGCTTGCAATGTTCATCTGCTTAAAGGTTGGTTTAAGGAACATCTTGCGCAGCATGGCAAGGCCGTTTCCTACCCCTTTCTTTTCCAGAACCGTTACGCGGCAGCCACGTGCCGCAAGAATCTGTGCTACTTCCGACCCGATGGCGCCGCAGCCGATGACGCAGACGTTTCCTTCCGGCTTCACTTCTCCGCTGAGGACTTTGAGCTGGTTCGTCACGCACGGACTGTCCATGCCTTCCAGGCTGGGGGCTACATATTTGGACCCTGTGGCAAGTATTACCGCATCCGGCTTTTCCCGTTCCAGCAGTTCGGGCGTCACTTTAGTCCGCAGGTGAACTTCAATTCCGCGGCGCGTGATTTCTTTGGCTTCCCATGCTGCCGCGTCGGCGAAGTCCTGTTTTCCCGGCGCCATGCCCGCATAGGGGAACTTGCCGCCCAGCTTGTCGGAAGCTTCATACAGAATCGGCATGTGGCCGCGTTCCTGCAGAATTTCTGCCGCCATCATGCCTCCCATGCCTCCGCCGACAATCAGGACCTTTTTGGGCTGCGCAGCCTTCTGCAGGCCTTTGTACTCCAGCCCTACAAGCGGGTTCCGGGTGCAGGTGATGGTTCTGAATTTCGGATTGATGACCGCATCATAGCATCCCTGCGTACAGCCGATGCACTGACGGATTGCATCGCTGCGGCCTTCCCTGGCTTTCTGCACCCACTGCGCATCCGCCAGCTGTCCTCTGCCGATGGCAACCAAGTCAAATTTGCCGTCCTCGATCACTTTATTGGCAAGTTCCGGCGTCGTGATTCTTCCGACGCCCATCACCGGAATCCGAACCTGCTTTTTGATTTTATAGATGTTCTCCACGTTAAAGCCATGCGGAATCTGATAGGGGGGAACTTCATAGACCGTTGCAAAGCTTATGGAGTTGCCGCGCGAA
This sequence comes from uncultured Eubacteriales bacterium, assembly GCA_900313925.1. Taxonomy (GTDB): domain Bacteria; phylum Bacillota; class Clostridia; order Oscillospirales; family Oscillospiraceae; genus UBA2922. The sequence goes on from OMTF01000017.1 coordinate 83,241, forward strand.
AGATCGGCGACATCCACTCCCAAATCCGCCGCCCGGTTTATAACTTCGACTATCTCCTCCTCCGGCATCGTCTGCGGCATCATTTCGTCGACGCAGTCAAGCCGCATGAACAGAGGCATGTCTTCCGGCATATTTGCGCGGATTTCCTTAATCGTTTCGAAAAGAAAGCGGCTCCGGTTTTCAAAGGAGCCCCCATAGGCATCCGTCCGGTGGTTCATGCCGGGGGACAGCATTTCATGGGGAAGATAGCTGTGCGCAGCATGAAGCTCAATCACGTCAAACCCCGCCTGCACGGCACGGCCTGCCGCCGCCCCGAATTCCTTTTCGATTTCCTGCAGCCGCTCGATGGAGCAGGTGTCCGGCGTTTCCAGCGCATTTGTCTTATCAAAGAAATATTGCGGGGTAAAACCTCCGTGCCAGAGCTGCACCCCCATTTTTCCTCCTGCCGCATGCACTGCATCCGTGAGCTTCCGACATTGCCGGACGTCTTCGTCCGTGTAAATGCCGAAATACATATAGGCGTGCGGGGCGGGGCAGACCGCTGCAACTTCCGTAATATTCAGTGCGCAGCCGGCTTTGGCCCGCGCCACATGGTAGGCGATAAGATTCTCATCCACAAAGTGCTTATCCCGAACCATTTTCGTGTTCATACCCGGCATGACGACCCGGTTTTTCAGTTCCAGGCCCCGAATCTTTATCGGGGAAAACAATGCGTCGTAACTCATTTCGTTTGCTCCTTTTCTGTTTCCGCCGTCGGAAGCGGTTTCTATTGTTTTTCTTTCTCTATGCATTCACGCAAAAGCTCCGCTCTCGCGATCTTTCCGTTGGCTGTTCGTTTCAGCCGCCTTACAAACTGGTAAGTTTTGGGAATCTTATACGGCTCCAGATAGGGAATCAGGAATTCCTTGAGTTCCTTCGCCGTAACCTTTCCGTCCGTTTCCAGAATGGCGTGGACCCTTCGTCCCCATTCCGGGTCCGGGATGCCTACGACGGCGGCGTCCAGCACGTGCCCATTTCGGAGAAGTGCGCCTTCTACCTCCGCGGCAAAAACATTTTCGCCCCCCGTAACAATCATGTCGCAGCGGCGATCGGAGAAGTATAAATATCCTTCCTCATCCACATACCCCATATCGCCGACGCTTCGGAATGTGCCATCCAGTGTTTTCAGCGGCTCCGCATTGATATATTCGGTGTACTGGAGATTGGCCGGAGGGGACATGTAGATTTCGCCGATTTCATAGGGCGGCAGGACTCGTCCTTCTTCGTCGCGGATGGATATCGTGCTTCCGAATTTCGCTTTTCCGACGCTTCCCGGGTGCCGAATCCATTCATCTCCGCGGATCGCGCAAAGACCGATGACCTCCGACATGGAATACAGCTCATATAATTTTTCCGGGCCCAGCAGATCCATCCAGGCCCTTTTCAGCCATGCAGCGCAGACTCCACCGGTATGGCAGAGTGCTTCCAGCGACGAAAAATCTTCTTTCTTCAGATCCGGAAGCTTCAATATCCGATACATCAGCGTCGGCACCAGCTGCGTAAACTGAATATGATATCTGCGAATGCAGTCCACCAGCGCCGCAGGACACATCGTCGCCGGCACAACCAGTGTGCCCCCTGAAAACAGGCAGTTCAGAACCGTTGCATGGGGTGCTCCGTGATACATCGGCCCTGCCAGAAGCTGTCTCTGTCCCATCCGCATGCCGCTGACCGCCAGCCATGCCGCTAAGCTGCCGTCCGTATGTCCCGCCGGGATGTTCTGTCGAATGAGCTTTGGCTTTCCCGTCGTTCCTCCGGAAGCGGTGATAATATTCGGATTGGAAAGGATGTCCGGAAGCGGATCGCAGGAATACCCGGCGCATGTCTGCGGAAGGTCGCCGCTTTTCCAGCGTATGCCGATGGAAAGACCCTCCAAATTTGAAAAGGCCGCCTTGGGGGATATCAGCTTTTTCAGCTGTAGCAGTTCTTCCGGTCTTGTCTTGGGAGAGATCGGCATATAGCAGGCGCCTGTTTTCCAGATTGCAAAATTTGCCAGTGCGTGTTCAATCGAATTCGGGAACGTAACCAGCACGGTGTCTCCCGTCCCGACGCCCTTTTCCTTCAACATCCACGCCAGCCGGTTTGTCGTTTCTTCAAAGCTCCGCCAGCTTATTTTCCGAACGTCCCCGTCTATATTCTCCTGGATAATCGCGTCTTCGTCGGGCTTTGCTTCGGCAATCATCTTCAGCTGAAGTCCGGGCGTAATAAAATTCTTATTCGTCCGATTAAAGACATTGGTTTTTTCTGCGCTTCGCATACCGGCATTTCCCCCCAGCCGAATCTGCGGCCTGACAGACCGCCGTCCCCGCAAATCTGTGATTGACAAATTTTTCTCATCCTCTGATAAAAGATTAACGGTTTGCGACACGCTTTACAGGAACTTAATCGGGAGAAATATTACCAGTTTATGGGTCCTAAACAGTGTTTTTGATATTGACAGAAGGGAAGAATTCATCGAAAATACTGTTAAGTTTGTGCCGTAATTTCTTCGGGGGGGATTTTTCATGGAAAAATGGCCTGCGTCCAAAGCTCTGTCCGCAAAGCCCGTCCGAGGCTTTTTCGTGCGGCCGGATCGGTATCTTCGCCTGCAGAAGTATTCCGTTTGTGAGCCTCTGCCGCCGATTGCGGAGGACGAATCTCTTGTCGTCTTCGTGACCTCCGGATCCGGAAAAATAACAATCAACGGAGTCGTTTTCGAGCTCCGGGCGGGCTGCCTTTGCTGGCTGCAGTCCTATCACACTTTCACAATTGTGCCGGATTTCGGAACGGCGCTGGAATTTCTGGTCTGCGTCTATGACTATCCTCTTTCTTCCTACCTGATTATTCGCCGGCAGAGCGATCCTGTGACAAGAGCCATCATGCTCGCAACGCCGGTCCTGCGGGTTCCGGACGAAAAGCGCACCATGATTGAGAGGCTGTTCCGTGATTTTGAAGCAGAGAATCAGGGGAACAGCCGAGGCAGTGCGACGATCCGGGTCGCCGCGCTGGGGCAGGTCGTCTACTTTTTTATCAACGCCTGCGTAAAGCAATTCCGCAGCAAGCCCCCGGAGCCAAGAAGGCCTCTCGGATGGTGTGCTATATTGTATATTGCGGAACATTACCGGGAACCGCTGTCAGCCGCGTCCGTCGGGGAGTATTTCGGTGTTTCTGCCGTTCTGCTGAACCGGGAATTGCGGCTCGTCTGCGCAATGGATTTTCTTCAGCTTCTGGACCGCGTCCGCATCAACATTGCCTCTGCCGCCATGTTTTTTGAAGATGTTTCCCTTTCCTATCTCCTGTCCTATTCCGGATTCACCAACGAATCCTCCTTTTACCGGATTTTCAAGAAATACTGGGGCGTACCGCCCCTCGAATACCGATCCTCCCGCCTGCGTAGCGGTAAGGAGAATTATCACGGGATGGTCGGAAGCAAGATCTTGATTTCCGCGCTGAATTATATCCAGGAAAATTACGCGGCTCCCATAACGCAAAAGCAGATCGCGTCGGAGCTCTACACTTCGGAGGCACTCTTGAGCGAGAAATTCCGTGAAACCTTCAACATGAGCGTAAAGCATGTCATTTCACTCAGCCGGGTCCGCCATTCGGAGCCTCTGTTGCTCAATACGGATCTGCCGATTCTGGACATTGCCCTTCTGGTTGGATTCAATTCCGCAAAGGTTTATACCGCGTCTTTCCGGGCCGTGCACGCCATGACCCCTGCCCAGTTCCGCGCGTCCAAGGGAGGTTCTGCTTTATGACAAAGGAAAAAAAGCTTGGTTTTTCTCAGCCCATGACCAGCATGGACTATTTTTTCAGCGATGGTATTTCGCATCGCCGGATCCTAGCGGCGCTTCGAAATGCAAAGCAGAAAACGCCGCTGCGCCAGAACGATACGGAAACGCTTCTTTTTGTGAAAAGCGGCAACGGGGTTCTGGAGAGCGGCGCGCGCAGCTATTCACTCTGCCGCGGTGCGCTTCTTGCGATCAGCGATTACCAGAGCTACCGGATAAAGCCGGACGTCGGCTCGGTTCTCGTCTATGCGGAGGTTCAGTTTGACTATATGATGTATCTCTTCTTCATGGCGAACCCCTACTTCAACTTTACCTCTCCGGGGCTTGGACCCTACCCGGTATACTGCATCACAGAGGGCTCCGCCGCGGAAACCGCGGATTTCCTCACGGATTCCCTGATTGAGCGCTGCAGCAGGGGAATCCTTGCGGAAAGGGAAGTCCTGCAGACCATGGAACTTTTCGGCATTCTTATTGAAGCTTCCGACGCAGAGGAAAACTACCCCAATCCCTCCGCAACGGATCTGCCGCCGAATCCGGCGAAAAGGGAGATGTCCGGAAGGAAACGCCGGAAAAATCCATCCTCCGGCAAAACGGACGGAAAGATCCCCATCTGGGTTCAGAAATAAAACCGTAGATGGGGATCCGTCTCTGATTCTATGTACGCTGTTTTCCTTCTTTCGGAAAGGCGGCGATCCGCCCGGCAACAGGGTTTATTTTATCCGGCTTCCTGCCGTCGGGAGAGCGCAGGGCGGAATTCGCCACTTCTTCGGAAATCCCTCTTTCCTTTCCGTCCGCGCGGTTATTCCGCTTCGCTGCTTCCGTTTCCGGCACGATCCGGCTCGCGGGCACAGCTTTCGCAGTTGATTTCGAAATTTTTCAGTTCCTCCGGGATTTCTCTCCCTTTTTTCTTGTAAAAGTCAATCACCGCAGCCTTCACTGCTTCCTCGGCCAGGACGGAGCAGTGAATCTTATGCGTCGGGAGACCGTCCAGCGCTTCTACAACCGCCTTGTTTGTCAGCTGCAGTGCTTCTGTAACCGATTTGCCCTTGATCATCTCGGTTGCCATAGAGCTGGTCGCAATGGCTGAACCGCAGCCGAACGTATTGAATTTCACATCGGTGATCACATCGTCATCGTTGACTTTTATATACATCTTCATGATGTCCCCGCAAACCGGATTTCCGACTTCTCCAATCCCGTCTGCGTCCTCAATTTTCCCCACGTTTCTTGGATTTCTGAAATGATCCATTACCTTTTCACTGTACAACATAGAATTTCCGCTCTCCTTTCTGCAGTTCTTCCCAGTAGGGTGACATATCCCGCAGGGTCTGGACGGCCTTCGGGACCTCGCGAATAATATGCTCGACTTCCTCTTCCGTATTGTACTCGCACAGTGTCAGACGAATCGATCCATGAGCGACCTCGGCCGGTCTCCCAATTGCGAGAAGCACATGGCTCGGCTCCAGGGAACTGGATGTGCAGGCCGATCCCGAGGAGGCTTCAATGCCGGCATCATCCAGCAGCAGAAGCAGGGATTCGCCTTCCACGCCTTCAAAGCTCATATTGATATTCCCCGGAAGGCGCCGCTCACGATCCCCGTTCAGTATGGAATGGGGAATCGCGGACAGTCCCTCTATAACCCGGTCCCGAAGACGCGTAACGTACTGCCGGTTTTCCTCCAGGTTGTCGCAGGCTTCCTTTAAGGCCGCCGCCATACCAACAATGCCCGCGACATTTTCCGTGCCGGCTCTTCGTCCCTTTTCCTGAGCGCCGCCCTCAATCAGGTTGTGAAGGCGCACGCCGGTGCGGCAGTAAAGAAAGCCGGTTCCTTTCGGCCCATGGAATTTATGCGCCGATGCGGACAGCATGTCCACGTGCATCGCATGCACCGAAACCGGCAGGTGCCCGACAGCCTGCACGGCATCGCAGTGAAACAGCACGCCTTTTTCCCGGCAGACTTCGCCGATTTCGGCGATAGGCTGGATCGTTCCGATTTCATTGTTTGCCATCATGATCGTCACCAATGCCGTATCGTCCCGGATCGCCGCGGCAACCTGCTCCGCGGTGACGATGCCGTTTTCATGTACATCCAGGAGCTCAATGTCAAAGCCCTGGCTTTCCAGTTTTTTCAGGGTATGCAGAACCGCATGATGTTCAAATTTTGTGGACAGAATATGCTTCTTTCCTTTTTTCGCGCCTTCTTCGGCCGCGGAAAGAATTGCCTGATTATCCGCTTCACTTCCGCCGGATGTAAAGTAGATCTCCTTCGGATCCGCGCCGATGCAGTCCGCTACGGTCTGCCGTGCTTCCTGCAGGGCTTCCGCTGCCTTCTGCCCGATTCTGTACAGGCTGGATGGATTTCCGTAAAATTCCTTATAAAATGGGAGCATCGCGTCCAGAGCTGTTTGGCTTACGGCCGTGGTTGCTGCGTTGTCTGCGAAAACTAACATGCTTATCCCTCCTTTGAAATGATGTCCGCTTCGGTTCCGCTCCGGCTGCTGCGGAGCATGTCCTCCAGCGTATAGTGATCGATGTAATCGCAAATCCTCCGATAGAGTCCGTCCCAGAAATCCCGCGAAATGCATATATCTCCCCGAACGCACGGGATTGTATCGTACTCCAGGCACGCAACCGGCGCCAGACTGCCTTCCGTCAGTCGCAGAATTTTACCGATAGTCAACTCGGAAGGATCTTCAGCGAGCCTGTATCCCCCCTGCGGTCCGCGCTCGCTGCGGAGCATTCCGGCTTTGCATAGCAGCGTCGCAATCTGCTCCAGATATTTTACGGAAAGCTTTTGGCGCGCCGCAATATCCTTCAGCGACACGTTCTGCGTTTCGCCGTGCTGCGCAATATCCACCAGAATGAGGATCGCGTATCTCCCCTTCGTTGAAATCTTCAAAGCAGCTTCCTCCTTCTATTTTCCTATATTAACATAGGAATTATAGGAAATCAAGAATTCTTTCCGTTTTTCCCGCTCTCGGCCGATGGCGGTGCTTTCTCCGTCGGCCCTGCGGAATTCTTTCGGTTTTCTCTTGACAAATACCTCATGGGGGTATATAGTTTGAATACCCCAGCAGGGTATACCGCAAGAAAGGGGAGATTTCCCGTGTGTCCCGATGAGGAACGGATGCTTTCTCCGGAAGAAGTGGAGAAGCAGGCAGAGAAGGAAACGCAGTGCAGCTGCGGTCCGCGGATGAAGCACCGCAGCCAAGAGGAGGTGCGCTGCCTTATCAACCGGCTCAGCCGGATTGAAGGACAGGTCCGCGGTCTTAAGGCAATGATAGAAAAGGACGCCTACTGCCCGGACATCCTGGTGCAGTCCGCCGCCGTATCTGCGGCAATCAACTCCTTCAACAAGGAGCTTCTGGCCTCCCATATCCGCAGCTGCGTTGCGGAGGATATTCGCGACGGCCGCGATGAATCTATTGATGAGCTGGTGCGTCTTCTGCAGAAGCTCATGAAGTAATTTTCATTCGATTTGAGGCAGTATTATGGAAAAATATCTTGTTACAGGCATGAGCTGCGCCGCCTGCAGCGCGCGTGTGGAAAAAGCCGTTTCCAAAGTGGACGGCGTAACGTCCTGCTCCGTGAGCCTTCTCACCAACTCTATGGGCGTAGAGGGAACCGCGGACCCGGCAGCCGTGATTCAGGCCGTCGAAGAGGCCGGATACGGTGCCTCTCTGCAGGACGGTTCCTCCGCGGCTGCAGCCGGCAGAAAAACTTCCTCGCAGGTTCTTGCGCAGGAAGAGGAAATGCTGAAAGACCGGGAAACACCGCGGCTGCGCCGCCGGCTCATCTGGTCCGTTGCCGTTCTGCTGGTCCTGATGTATCTCTCCATGGGCTACACCATGGCATCTTTTCCCGTACCCGCTTTCCTGGAGGGAAATCCGACCGCGGTCGCCGTAACCGAAATGCTGCTTGCCATTATCATCATGATTATCAACGGCAAGTTTTTTACCTCCGGCTACCGCACCCTTTTTCAGGGCGCACCAAATATGGATACGCTAGTGGCGCTGGGCTCCACCGCGTCCTTTGGCTACAGCCTGGCAGAACTCTATATCATGCTCAGCGCCTTGAATGCGGGCAACCAGGATGTCGTCCTGTCCTACAGCATGAATCTTTACTTTGAAGCTGCCGCCATGATCCCGACGCTGATTACGGTCGGGAAGCTGCTGGAGGCAAAGTCCAAAGGAAAAACAACGGACGCCCTGAAAAGCTTGATGAAGCTTGCCCCGAAAACGGCGACGCTCGTCCGGGACGGGAAGGAAGTAGAAGTTCCCATTGATGAAGTCCGGATCGATGATATTTTCGTCGTCCATCCCGGCGAAAGTATTCCCGTAGACGGGGTAATCCTGGAGGGTACCGCCGCCGTCAACGAGGCTGCGCTTACCGGAGAAAGTCTTCCGGTCGACAAAGCCGTCGGGGATGAGGTCTCCGCCGCAACGATCGATGCCAGCGGCTACATCCGCTGCCGGGCCGTCCGTGTCGGAGAGGACACGACGCTCTCCCAGATTATTCAGATGGTTTCGGACGCCGCCGCGACCAAAGCCCCGCTTGCCCGTATCGCGGATCGAGTCTCCGGCATTTTTGTTCCCACCGTCATCGGCCTGGCTGTGCTCACTTTCATCGGCTGGATGATTGCCGGAAAGGATGTCGGTTTCTCCATCGCGCGCGCCATTTCGGTTCTGGTCATCAGCTGCCCCTGCGCGCTGGGCCTCGCCACGCCGGTTGCCATCATGGTAGGCAACGGCGTCGGGGCAAAAAACGGAATCCTGTATAAAACCGCCGAGTCCCTGGAAGAAACCGGCCGGGTGGAAATTGTAGCCCTGGATAAAACGGGCACGCTGACAAATGGCACGCCGAAAGTAACGGATATTTCTCCGGCGGCCGGCGTCGAGGAGGAAGAGCTTCTGCGCTGCGCCGTCGCCCTGGAATCCAAGTCGGATCATCCCCTCGCTCGTGCCGTAACGGAGTTTGGAAAAGAAAGGCAGATGGAGATTCCGGAAACGGAGGCGTTCGAAGAGCTGCCGGGCCGTGGCCTGCAGGCGCGGCTTTCAGGAGATCACGATGCGGTATTCGCCGGCAATATCAAGCACATTCGATCGCTGGTGCCTGTGCCGGATGTCATGCTTGCCGAAGCCCGCCGCTTCGCTTCCGAAGGCAAAACACCCCTCGCCTTTGCCCGGAATGCGCAGTTTCTGGGGCTTATCGCCGTAGCTGATACGCTGAAGGACGACAGTCCGGAAGCCGTCCGCCAGCTTCAGAATATGGGAATTCGCGTTGTGATGCTGACCGGAGACAATGAAGTGACCGCAAAAGCCGTCGGCCGGAGCGCCGGCGTGGATGAAGTGATTGCCGGCGTGCTGCCGGACGGAAAGCAGGAGCAGATCCGGCAGCTGAGCGCACAGGGAAAGACGGCAATGGTGGGCGACGGCATCAATGATGCCCCGGCTTTGACCCAGGCCGATGTCGGGATCGCCATCGGGGCGGGAACTGATGTCGCGGTCGATGCTGCCGATGTCGTTCTCATGAAGAGTCGTCTGCTGGACGTAGCTGCGGCGATACGGCTCAGCCGGGCAACCATCCGCAATATCCATGAGAATCTCGGCTGGGCCTTCATCTACAATATTATCTGCATCCCCCTGGCAATGGGTCTTTATGGAATCATGATGAAGCCCGTTTACGGAGCCGCCGCGATGGCGCTTTCCAGCTTCTGCGTCTGCATGAATGCGCTCCGGCTGAATACCGTCAAAGTCTACGACGATCGGCATGATCGAAAAATTAAACCCAGAAGAATCAAATCCAAGGAGGAAAAAACCATGGAAAAGACAATCAATATCAAGGGAATGATGTGCAATCACTGTGAAATGACCGTGCAAAAGGCCTTGGAAGCCCTGCCGCAGGTCGACAGTGCCGTCGTAAGCCATGAAAAGGGATCCGCCGTCGTTACGCTGAATGCTCCGGTAGACGACGCTGCTTTGAAAAAAGCTGTCGAAGAGAAAGATTACGAAGTCGTTTCCATCCAATGATGCAACCGGCCCTTTCTCCCTCTGCGATCCGGCTTTCCGCGGCAATCGATCCTTCCCGAAGAAGCGCTTCCGCAAAGGCTGCGCAGCGGGACGCAGAAACCGCCCTGGGCGAACGTCCGGGGCGGTTTTTCCCGCAAAATCCGGATTGTCGGTAAATTTCGCCTGCGTTTTCTTCCCTATTTTTGGAATTGTTGCCTATCCTCAAATACACATGCCGAGCGTATAATAGTTTCCATGAAATCCGATCGATACTCTCGGACTTTCGGTCGAAGAGGAGCATTTATGGAAAAAAGTACACTAACGCTGCGGGATTTAAAGCCCGGGCAGTCCGGAACTGTGACCACGGTGGGTGGAAAAGGCTCCCTCCGGCACCATCTTCTGGATATGGGCATTATTCCTGGCACGGTTATAAAAGTCGTGAAGTTCGCCCCGATGGGAGACCCCATGCAGATTACGCTGCACGGCTACGAGCTCACCCTGCGCCTCTCGGAGGCTGCCGAAATCGGGCTGCGCCTTTCCGATGGCGGCAATCCTTCTCCGAAGCCTCTGCGCAAGGTCACTCCGATTGAGCATCCGGGTCTCGGAGAAGGCGGCAAATATCATGACCCCAGCGTTGCAACCCCTTTGCCCAAAGAGGAGCTATTGACGTTTGCCCTCGCTGGAAATCAGAACAGCGGGAAGACGACTCTTTTCAACCAGCTTACCGGCTCCAACGCGCATGTGGGCAATTTTCCCGGCGTTACGGTCGCTCGAAAAGACGGCGCCATTCGGAATCACCCGAATACACTGATTACGGATCTGCCCGGCATCTACTCCATGTCCCCGTATAGCAGCGAGGAAATTGTGACCCGGCAGTTCATCTTGCAGGAAAAGCCGAAGTGCATTATTAATATCGTTGACGCAACCAATATCGAGCGGAATCTGTATCTCACCATGCAGTTGATGGAGCTGGACGTTCCGATGGTTCTGGCTTTGAATATGATGGATGAGGTCCGCAATAACGGCGGCACCATCCGGGTAAACGAACTGGAGCAGTCGCTCGGCATCCCCGTAGTCCCGATTGCGGCTGCAAAAAACGAAGGCGTGGAAGAGCTGATTGAACACGCTCTGCATGTCGCTCATTATCAGGAAAAACCCAAGCGACTCGATTTCTGTGATGAAGAAGACTACGGAGGCGCGGTACACCGCTGCCTGCATGCCATCATGCACTTGATCGAAGACCACGCGCAGACGGCAGAAATCCCCGTTCGGTTCGCTGCCAGCAAAATCGTTGAGGGGGACAGTCTGGTGCTGGACGCCCTCCATCTGGACGTAAATGAAAAAGAAATGATCGAGCATATCATCGTGCAGATGGAAGAAGAGCGGGGGCTGGACCGTATGGCCGCCATGGCGGATATGCGTTTTTCCTTCATTGAACGCATGTGCTCCGGTACGGTTGTTCATCCGGGGGAGAGCCGCGAGCATGCGCGAAGCCGGAAAGCGGATGTCATTCTTACGGGAAAATACACTGCCATTCCTTTTTTCATCGTGGTCATGGGGCTCGTTTTCTGGCTGACCTTTGACGTCATCGGCGCCTGGCTGCAGAATCTGCTGAGCGCCGGCATCGACGCACTCGGCAATCTCACGGATAATGCCTTGGCGGCCGCGAACGTCAACGATGTCCTTCGCTCCCTGATTCGTGATGGAATCTTCGGAGGCGTAGGCAGCGTGCTGAGCTTTCTGCCTGTAATTGTCGTTCTTTTTTTCTTCCTTTCTATCCTGGAAGATTCCGGATATATGGCGCGGATTGCGTTCGTCATGGACAGCGCCCTGCGAAAACTAGGCCTTTCCGGACGGAGCATCGTTCCGATGCTCATCGGCTTCGGCTGCACAGTTCCGGCCGTCATGGCAAGCCGTACTCTCCCTTCCGAGCGCGACCGGAAGATGACCATTCTCCTGACTCCCTATATGAGCTGTTCCGCCAAGCTTCCCATCTACGGATTCTTTTCCATGATGTTTTTCCCTGCGCACCGCGGCTTGGTCATGGTCAGCATGTATGTCATCGGGATTGTCGTAGGCATCCTCATCGCCCTGCTGATGCGCGAAACGCTTTTTAAAGGCGAAGCCGTGCCGTTTGTAATGGAACTTCCGAATTATCGGTTCCCCAATGCGAAAAACGTGGGACGGCTTCTCTGGGACAAATCGAAAGATTTTCTGCAGCGCGCCTTCACCATCATTTTTGTCGCTACGCTTGTCATCTGGCTGCTCAGTACATTTGACACACATATGAATGTAACGGCAGACTCCCGGACCAGCATTCTGGCCGTGGTCGCCGGCTTTATTGCTCCGATCTTCCGGCCGATGGGTTTTGGAGACTGGAGAATTTCTACCGCGCTGATTTCCGGGTTCATGGCAAAGGAAAGCGTTGTCGCAACCCTCTCCATGCTTTTCCCGGACGTGTCCGCACTGCAGGCGCTTCTGACAGCCGGTTCGGCGATGGCGCTTCTGGTCTTCTGTCTTCTGTATACGCCGTGCGTCGCAGCAATCAGTTCCATCCGACGGGAACTGGGTTCGCGCTGGGCCTTCGCCGTTGTCATTATGCAATGCGTTATCGCCTGGATCTGTTCCTACCTAACCTACCTGATTGCTCTTATCGTCTAGCTCTGCTCGCAAAACGTCCCGCCGCGCTCCCTTGCGCCGCGGGACGTTTTTTATCTATTTTTCTGCTTTTTCCGTTTTCCCGAGCTCCCTACCGTATCGATGCGTATAATTTCGTCTTTTCCAGCCTTTCCCGGAGGGTTCGGCCTAAGAAGAAGGAAACGGCGATTTTCGCAAGATCAAAACCAATAAACGGCAGCACTCCTACGGCAAGGGCTGCCGAAAATGAGTATCCGGAAACAAATGCCAGCCAGGCCGTTCCAAAGGCGTAGCACAGCAAAAGACCCAGCAGCATGCCTGCCACTTGCATCGGCCATCGATTCCCGTACCGATCAATGAACAGTCCGGCTATATAGGCCATCGGGACAAAACTGATTATATAGCCCCCTGTCGGCCCGAACAGCTTCCCCGGGCCGCCGGAAAAGCCGGAAAACACGGGAATTCCAGCCAGTCCAATCAGAATATAAAGGAATACCGCGAGAGTTCCCTTGTTCTTTCCCAGCAGAAAGACAGCCAGATAAACCGCCAGCGGGGTCAGGGAAATAGGAACCGCCCCAATCGGGACGGACAGTGGACCGAGCACGCAGAGTACGGCTGCCATGACGGCTGTCGCAGACATCTGCGGCACTGTTATTTTCTTCATGCCTTTTTCCGTGCGCCGCAGGTTCTTCCGCGGCAGGCGGATTTCTCCTTTCCAGATTTCTTTGCTGTGTACGGCGCGGAATGCGCCGCTATGAAAGAAAGTATAGCAGTCTCCGAAAGATTGTCAAGCCGATTTCAAATTCTGCTGTACAATCTGTATAAGGGGACAAATTTGGTGTCATTAAAATATTTTTACTGTTCAAATGCCTGCATTAAGGCTATAATTAGCTTACACAGATATTGTTACAATTCTTTAACTTGCAGGAAAGGAGAGATTATGAGGGATACGACGAAATCCAATATCGCGCAGGCGCTGATTTTTCTGCTGCAGAAGCGATCTCTGAAGGAGATTACGATTCAGGACATTGTCGACAAAGCTGGTTACAGCCGAAAAACTTTCTACTATTACTTTACGAATATTTCCGATCTTGTGGAATGGGCACTGCAGCAGCGGATAGAACAATTTCTTTCCTCGAAGGACGATAACGTAGATTTTATTACCGGCATGAAGGAAATTCTTTCGTTCATGTCGCAGAATAAGACCCTGATTATCAACATGAATGCAGCCCGAAACAAGGACCTGGCAAAATATGTGCAGAGAACATTGGGCGCCTATCTCGGCGAAGCTATCAACCGTGCCTACAGCGGGAAGCAAATTGACTATGCAACGGTTCGCTCTATCGTAAAGCTTTATATCTATGGGCTGTACGGATTCCTGGAGGAGTGGATTCTCGAAGGTCTCCCGGACAGCGAGCTTTCTTCCATGTATGAGACCATCTCCGCTTGCCGGGATCTGGTTGCTTCGCATGTGAATTTTCTTCCCGATAACCGTCTGTAATCCTTCGGCCGCGCAGAATATCGGAAAGGGAGCTTTGTGTCGGAAGTGCGCAGGCAGAGCCCTGCCCGTATTCTCTCGGCTTTTTCCAAAAAATCGGGCAGGTCGGGGTTTTTCCCTTCCTGCCCGATTGCAAATTCTGTTTTTTCGGCACCTGAATCCGCTTTTTCCTTCTGCGGCTCCGGTGCCCCCTTCTCCTTGAGCGCTCTTTTGAGCGGGCGGGAGATGGTTCGAACCGGCTTATTTTCCGGACATGCATTGCCGGATTGCGTCTCCGAGAATCCGGATTCCTTTGTCAATGTTTTCGTCTGTGCTGTTGGAATAGTTAATACGCATCATACGGACATTCCGCTGCGATTCATAGAACGGATCGCCGGGGCACACCGCAACGCCTTTTGCCAGAGCGGCATAGTACACATCCAGAGCCTTCACGCCTTCCGGCATCGTCGCCCACAGGAACATTCCTCCCTGCGGTTTTGTAAAAGTCACGCCCTCCGGGAAATACTTTGCCATACATTCCCGCATAAGACTGGATTTCTGTGCATACAGCTGAATGGTGGAAACCAGATGCTCGTCAATGTCGTTGTCTGTCAGGTACTGCGCCAGGATCATCTGGCAGAAAATATTTGTATGAAGATCTTCCGTGACCTTGTAATTCAGAAGGGCATTGCGAAGCTCTTCATTGCGCACGCAGATCCAGCCGACGCGCATGCCCGGGGAAACAATTTTCGAGAACGTGCCCAGCATGCAGCACTGTTCCCCCAGATAGGTGCTGAAGGATTTTTCCGGCGTTCCGGAGTAGCGCAGCTCTGTATAGGGGTTGTCCTCAAGAAGAACCAGTCCTTCATGTTTTTTGAGTATTTCCGCCACCTTTTCCCGGACTTCTCTGGAATAGGTAAGTCCGGTTGGATTCTGGAAATTCGGAATCACATACATGAGCTTTGCCGGATGCGCCGCAAGCGTTTTTTCCAGCTGCTCGCAGTTTATTCCGTCCTCGCGCAGCTCAATCGGATACACGGTCGGATCATACAGGTGAAAAGACTGCAGTGCGGCAAGATACGTCGGATCCTCCACAACAACGCCGTCGCCCGGATCAATCAGCACGGAAGTCATCATATCCAGCGCCTGCTGGGAACCGTTCGTGATAATGATTTCCTCTGGTTTTACATCGGTAATGCCAAGCGTTTTGGCATATCTCCGGGCAATCCACTCCCGCAGGGGCTCGTAGCCCGCCGCGGTGGAATACTGCAGTGCCTGCACGCCATGGTTTTCCAGAACTTTCTTCACAGCTGTCTCCATTTCCTTTACAGGAAATGACACAGGGTTCGGCAGTCCGCCCGCAAAGGATATTATGTCCGGAGAAGCTCCGGCGGCAAGAATGGACCGTGTGAAATCTCCCTGGAAATCCGGTTTGCTGCTTCGTTTCGACAATTGTACCCGCATAACATTTCCTCCTTTGCGGTGAATTTCTGCCCGTATTATTAGGGTTGATTGAAATTCTAACACCTGGTCTATTGCTCTTCAACACGCTAAATCGACAAAATTCCAGCTTGCAGCGATTCCTTTTTTCGTTCTTTTTCGCTAAAATCCCGCCCCCAAAAGGGTCCGCCGCATGCCTGTCGGGTGCTTTTTCTCTTTGCGGCCTCCCCCGCAAGCTGCACTTATTTTCCCGGAAAAAGTATACATGCCTGCGAAAATAAGTTAAAATAGGTCAATTGGAAGCAAATCAAGTATTATCTGGACTGGAGAATCGATATGCCGCAAATTTCTGACAGAATGGTGCCTGTCATCCGCAACAACCTGAAGCGTATGTCTGCATCGGCCGTAAACGAGCCCATTGCCCGCGAGCGTCTTCTGCAGGATTTCGTCGGGACAATCATGCAGGGAACCGCCGTGCGGACGGTTCTGGCTACCGACGCACCGTTCCCCGGCTTTAACGGCTCCATGATGTCCACGGAATCTCTTGATACGGAAGGCGTCGTCATGTATATCCACGGCGGCGGCTACTGCTGCGGCGATCTTGCCTATGCGAAAGGATACGGTCGCATCCTCGCCGCAGAAACCGGCAGCCGGGTGTTCTGTCCTGCCTACCGCCTGGCGCCGGAATATCCCAGTCCGGCGGCTTTGCAGGATGTGTTTTACAGCTACACATATCTGACAAAGATATTTGACCCCCGCAAAATGGTGCTGATTGGGGAGTCTGCCGGCGGCGGGCTGCTGTACTGCCTGTGTCTTGCCCTGAAGGAAGCGGGACTGCCTCTCCCCGCAGGCCTTATCGCAATCAGCCCCTGGACGGATCTTACGCAGTCCGGGGATTCCTACCGGGAAAACCGCAGTGTGGATCCGTCCATGACAAAAGAACTTCTGGATAAATTCGTATCTTTTTACACGAAAACCCCGAAGGATCCGAAATGCTCTCCCCTGTTCGGAGACCTGTCCGGCCTCCCGGAAAGCCTTCTTTTCGTAGGCGGGGATGAAGTGATGCGTGATGACGCGGTTCGTATGCACAAAGCTCTGCAGGACGCCGGCTGCAAGAGCACGCTGACGATTGCTCCGGGTATGTGGCACGGGTACGTTTTATACGGGCTGAAAGAGCGCAGCGCCGATGCAGATGTCATTCGGGAATTCATTCGCTCTATCGTGAAATAACCTATGATTACAAAAAACTGGCTTGAACTGGATAATGCAGCCCAGATCTTTCCTGCTATACGCAGGGCAAACTGGGTGAATACCTTTCGCGTAAGCGTAAATCTTACAGACCCTGTGGATCCGGTCTGCCTGCAGCAGGCCGTAAACGATCTGAAGGATCGATTTCCCTCTCTTTACGTAAAGCTTGGTTCCGGTCTCTTCTGGTATTTCCTGGAACAGACGGCGGCGCCGCCGACGGTACAGCAGGACTACGCTTATCCGCTGACGCACATGTCCGCCCGAGAGCAGGCAAAATGCTGCTTTCGCGTTTTTTATTACCGAAACCGGATTGCCGTTGAATTCTTTCATGCCCTGACGGACGGAAGCGGCGCAATGGTCTATCTGAAAACGCTCACTGCACAGTATCTGCGCCGCAAATATGGAATTTTCATTCCGAATGAAAAGGGCGTTCTGAATCCTGTGGACCTTCCCAGGGCAGGGGAGCTGGAGGACGCTTTCCTGGACGCCGCAGGGGACTTCCCGGCAAGCCGAAAGGAGGAAGATGCCTTTCGCCTGCGCGGGACACGAGAGCCCAGCGGCTTCAATCATCTCCTGACCGGCGTTCTTCCGACGGACCTCCTGGTTCGGGCAGCGAAGAAGTTTAATGTTACCGTAACAGCCTTTCTAAGCGGCGTTCTGATTGAATCCATACTTGCCATTCAGAAGCAGTCCGTTCCTGACGGGCGGGAAAAACCGGTGAAAATAACGATCCCGGTAAACCTGCGGAATCTTTTTCCCTCGGAAACACTTCGAAATTTCGCTCTGGTTGTTAATTTGGGCGTGGATCCCCGGCTGGGCGACTACAGCCTGCAGGAAATCTGCACGGAAGTCAAAAACCAAATGCAAGTTGAGATTACGCCGAAGAAGATGGCGTCCCGTATCGCCTCCAATGTGCGCCCGCAGCAGGCTGCCGCCTTACGTGCCGCCCCCCGGTTTATCAAGACGTTTGCTATGCGCATGGTTTACTCCTCGGTCGGCGAAAGCAAAGGCTGCTTGAATCTCTCCAACCTCGGGCAGATTAAGACTCCGGCTGAGATGGAGCCTTATATTGATCGCTTCGATTTTATTATCGGCGTGCAGTATACCTATCCGAACAACTGTTCAGTGGCAAGCTATAAAAATACTACCTGCATCAATTTTATCCGCAACATCCGGGAAACCGACCTGGAGCAGCGGTTTTTCTCCCGCCTCGTGGAACTGGGGATTCCCGTAAAGGTGGAGAGCAATGATTCCTAAGCGAGGAAAATATTCATGTATTGTGTTAATTGCGGTGTAAAACTGCCTGACGGCGCAGACAAGTGCCCGCTCTGCGGAACAAAGGCCTGGCGACCGGAAGGAGCGGAAACAGCCGAATCCACTTTTCCGCAAAACTATCCTATACAAAGAAAAGCTGCGCATTATACCGCGGCGGGCTTTCTGACGGTTCTGGCGATCGCGGTTTGCCTGAGTGCGCTCATTGCCTGTCTGCAGACCTATGGCTCCATTGCCTGGTCCGGCATTGTGATGCTGGGCATCGCGCTGGGCTACCTGGTCGCCGTCGTTCCGCTATGGTTCTCGAAGCCGCGCCTTACTCTTTTCCTGATCTTAGACTTTGCGGGAACGTGCGGCTATCTTCTGTACATCTGCAGCTATGTGGGCGGGCACTGGTTCCTGTCCTTTGCTTTTCCCTGCACGCTCATCGCCTGTCTTCTCTGCATTCTCACCGTCTACCTGTATCGCTATCGCGGAAAAGGGAAGCTTCTTCTGACCGGCCTTTTTGTAATCCTCATCGGCGGGTGCCTGATGCTTGTCGAATTTTTCCAGCACATCACCTTCCATGTGCCTATGTTCCAGTGGAGTCTTTACTGTGTCTCCGCCTTCGGTCTTGTCGGCCTGTTTCTGATCCTTGCGTCCCTGATCCGCCCTCTGCGGGCATACCTAAGCAAGAAATTCTTCATATAGCACGCACTAGATAAATGCCCTATAAGCTCCGCTGAATTTTAAAGAGGTGACTTTCCATGCAGCAACCCAAGAAATCCCAGACCCCCATCGTTACATACTATATCCTTGCGATCGTTCTTCTGCTTCTTCTGAACGCATGGCTGTTTCCGAAACTCGAGCAGTCCCAGGTGGAAGAAGTCGACTACAGTTTTTTTCTTCAGATGCTGGACAACCACCAGGTCAAGGAAGTAGAGGTTGAGGACAATCAAATCCTGTTTTCCGATACTTCCGAAGAGACAAAATACTACAAGACCGGAAAAATGGATGACCCGGACCTGGTCGAACGCCTGGCGGAGTCCGGCGCGTCCTTCGGCACGGACATTGTAAATGAGATGTCCCCTGTCGCCATTATTCTGCTGGAATGGATCCTGCCGATTCTGATCTTTATCGGTATAGGGGAATTATGGGTCCGCCGCTTCTCCAATGGCACAAAAGGCCTTGGCAACGCCATGTCCTTCGGAAAGTCAGGCGCAAAAGTCTACGTTCCTTCGGAAACGGGAATTAAATTCTCCGATGTCGCCGGGGAAGAGGAGGCCAAGGAAGCGCTTTCCGAAATCGTAGACTTCCTGCACAATCCGAAGAAATACAGCGAAGTCGGCGCACACATGCCGAAAGGCGTTCTGCTCGTCGGCCCTCCGGGTACCGGAAAAACGCTTCTTGCAAAAGCTGTCGCCGGCGAAGCCCAGGTCCCTTTCTTTTCCATTGCAGGCTCTGAATTTGTGGAAATGTTCGTCGGCATGGGCGCTTCAAAAGTTCGAGAGCTGTTCCAGCAGGCGGAAGAAAAAGCTCCCTGTATTGTCTTCATCGATGAAATAGACACCATCGGCAAAAAGAGAGACAGCGGCGTTTACGGCGGAAATGATGAGCGGGAGCAGACGCTGAACCAGCTTCTGACGGAAATGGACGGCTTTGACAGCTCGAAAGGCGTTATTATTCTCGCCGCAACGAACCGCCCTGAAGTTTTGGATCCGGCCCTGCTTCGTCCCGGCCGCTTCGATCGCCGTGTTCCGGTAGAACTTCCGGACATGCAGGGCAGGGAAGAAATTCTGAAAGTCCACGCAAGAAATGTTCGCCTTGCAGACGACGTGGATTTCACCGCAATTGCCCGGGCTTCTGCCGGATGCTCCGGCGCAGATCTTGCAAACCTTGTCAATGAGGCGGCTCTGCGTGCGGTACGGATGGGCAGAAAAGCCGTCAACCAGTCCGATCTGGAGGAAAGCATTGAAGTGGTTATCGCGGGATATCAAAAGAAAAACAAAATCCTCTCCGATGATGAAAAGAAAATTGTGGCCTACCATGAAGTGGGGCACGCCCTCGTCGCTTCTCTGCAGAGTCATTCCGCTCCGGTCACGAAAATTACAATTGTGCCAAGAACATCCGGCGCGCTCGGCTACACCATGCAGGTTGACGAAGGGGATCATTACCTTATGAGCAAAGTGGAACTGGAAAACCGCATCGCAACGATGACCGGCGGCCGAGCCGCGGAGGAAGTGATTTTCCATTCCGTTACAACCGGCGCTTCGAATGATATTGAGCAGGCCACAAAGCTTGCCCGCGCCATGATAACCCAGTACGGCATGAGCGACGACTTTGACATGTTTGCTTTGGAAACCAGCACGAATAAATATCTTGGAGGAGATTCTTCTCTCTCCTGCTCGGAAGAAACAAGCGCGCAGGTCGATAGGGAAGCCATCTCGCTTGTTAAAGCACAGCACGCCAAAGCGCGCAAGCTGCTGGAGGACAATGAGCCGATTCTCCATGCAATAGCCGATTACCTTTACAAAAAAGAAACCATTACAGGGAAGGAATTTATGGACATTCTGCAGAAAAACAGCTCGGCAGAAATGAAAGCAGATTCCTGAATTTCCCGAACAGCAAATCTCCCCGACCTGGAACGTTTTCGAAGTCGGGGAGACTTTTTATTTTGCAGCCGTACCGCTCTTTAGAGTTAGGCTTTCAGCGAATGTATAGTTTTCCTACAACATAATTTACAACTCTGCGGCTGAGAAACCGAGTCAAAGTCAGGAGGAGTGCGTACGTTGACCCCAGTGTATATGCCGGAGCGGGGAACGCGGTGAATGCCTTTTTCGCGATAAATTCTCCCGCATCCTCCGGCTCAATTCCGGTTAGCTCGTCGTGCTCCATAACTGCTACGGAACGGGTGATCCGCCCCTCGTAGACGTCATCGCCTTCTACGTTTTTCCTGCGCGCAGCGGTAAACCCGGTATGGATATCGCCCGGCATAATTGCCGTCACGTGAATTCCGAAGCACCGTACCTCATTGGCGAGCGCCATAGTATAGATCAATACCGCCGCCTTTGACGCCGAGTAGTACGCCTGAAAAGGGATCGCGATCTGGCCTGCGACAGAGCTCAGATTCAGAATCCGTCCGCTGTGCTGGCGGCGCATAATCGGAAGAACCGCACGGTTGACGTTTACCATTCCGAAGAAATTCACGTCAAACTGCTTTTTGGCTTCCTCCGTCGGTGTAAACTCTATCGCTCCGGATATGCCGTAGCCAGCGTTGTTTATCAGGATATCAATGCGGCCTTCACGGCGGTACACTTCCTGCACCGCTTTTTGGACCTGGTCCTCTTTGGTGATGTCCGCCTGCAGATGTTCTATAGCCGGATCTGTTCCCGTTTCTCTCCGGGATATTTCATATACCTTGCAGCCTCTGCGTTTCAAGGCTCGGCAGGTTCCGAGCCCGATTCCTGAAGTTCCTCCGGTTATAAGGGCGATCTTCTGCGACATATTTTCATCTCCTTCTGAAATCTCTTGTCTATATCTTAATCTAATCCTAATCATTGTAAACGATTTTATTAAAAATTTTTTAACTATTTTCAGAAGCCCGCTTTGTTCGAGTCCTGTTCCTTGCTTTTTCCGCGTCAAGGTGTATACTAATTTTATTAAAATTTTTGAAGTATATGCAGTGGAGTTTGCTATGAGTGTGTTGCAGAATCTTGGTCGCTCTGCGCTTTGCATCACGCAGGGATATCTTTTAGGCTCTCTGAATACGGGCATTATTCTCTCCAAGTCCCTCTATCACCGAGATATTCGAAATGAAGGCAGCGGCAATGCCGGGGCTACGAATATGGCCCGCACTTTCGGCTGGGAATCCGGTTTGGCGGTTCTGCTCGGGGATATGCTCAAGACGGAAGTTGCTGTCGCTATCGGGAGAAAGCTTGTACCCGGCGTGAAAGGGCTTGTCCTTTCCGGCCTTTCCTGCCTTGTCGGCCACTGCCGTCCCGCATTCTACCAGCATCGCGGCGGCAAGGGCGTCTCCGTCGGCGCCGCTCTTGCTCTGATCCTCGATCCAAAAGTTTTCGGTTCCGGAATTCTTACCTTCCTGATGGGAGCTCTGACGTCGCATAAAGTGTCCGTCGGCTCTATTGCCGCGGCGGCTTCGCTTCCGGTAAGCGCGGCTCTGGCAAAAAAAAGCACCCTGTGCCTTGTGTTCACAGGGTACATTGCTGCCATTATTTTGTATCGGCACCGGGGCAATATCCAGCGCCTGCTGAAAAAAGAAGAGCCGGATTTTCACTTCGGGTCCGCGGTGGAAAGCATCTCCTGAAGATCTCCCTGTAACAAGATCTTTCCTCCCGCCGTTTTCCGGGACCATACCTCGGTTTCCAAGGCTCCTCCGCAAAGGGCAAATCCATACTCACCGGACCATAGTCCTGCAAGCAGCGGAATCCCCCCAATCTCCTTACGGAACCTTCCCTTGTCAATGCAGGAAAACGTTCGCAGAGAAGACAGGCCTTCGCCGGTATATTTTACACGGCTTTCCTTTGCAGCCCAGATACGGAAAAACATTTCCCTTCCTTTTGAAGCGACCGCCTGCTGCTCTTCGCTGGAAAAGAACCTTGCCGCAATCTTTTCATAACGGCAGACCCGATTTCTTTCAATGTCAACTCCAACTTCGCGTTCACTCAGAACGCAAATCCAGAATTCTCCGCTGTGGCTGATCGAGACGCAGAATGGAGAATTTTCCAAATAGGGTTTGCCCTGCGGCGTCTTCCGAAGCCGGAGCTCTCCCTCGGTAATTTCCGGAATTCCCTCCAGTTCTGCAATTCTCTGCGCGCTGCTTTTCCCTCCGCATAAAGGCTCTATGACAAGAATATTTTTCTGCATATGCCGTGTTCTCCTTTCCGCGATCGTGCCTTTCCTTCCGCCGCCCAGCAGCTTTCCGAAGCCCCTTTCGCGGGTCGTTTTGATTATACCATAGCCGGTGGAATTCCCCTTGCAGCCCCTTTCCGTATTTCCTCTTCGAGTCCTTCCTCCTCTTGGAGACCCTGGAAAAGAGGGCAGAAAAATGTTGACGATTGTCAATTCTATCTGCATAATGTCTTCTTTATTTGTTAATTATGTATAAGAGATATCATAAAGTCGTTTACTGGCTATTTTGTTTTCTTATCCCTTGACAAAACTTCAAAATGCCTTATTTACATCGATTTTTTCTTATGATTAAATGATAATAGAGAAATTATGAAAAACGGAGGTATTTTTCATGGTACAATTTGCAACCCGCATGAATAATCTGAAGGGCTCGGCAATCCGCGAGCTCCTGGCTCTGGCAAACAAGCCGGAAATTATTTCCTTTGCCGGCGGAATGCCCGCTCCGGAGCTGTTTCCTGTAGATAAAGTCCGCGCCGCTGCAGACGCAGTGCTTACGGAGGAAGGCCGCATTGCCCTGCAGTATACATCCACAGACGGCTGGCCGCGCCTGCGCGAGCAGATTGCGGAACGCATGGGCGTAAAGAACAAGATCAAAACTGATGCCGCCCATATTCTTATGACATCCGGAAGCCAGCAGGGCCTTGACTATTCCGCCCGCGTCTTCCTGAACCCGGGCGACGTGGTCCTTATGGAATCCCCGTCCTATCTGGGTGCTATCAATGCATTCAAGACCTGCGAACCGACTTTTATCGATATCCCAACGGATAAAGACGGCATGATTATGGAGGAACTGGAAAAAGTTCTGAAGACAACCAAGAATGTCAAGATGATCTATGTTATCCCGGACTTCCAGAACCCGAGCGGCAGAACCTGGCCGCTGGAGCGCCGGCAAAAATTCATGGAAATCATCAACAAGTATGAAATTCCCGTAATTGAAGACAATCCCTACGGCGAGCTTCGCTATGAAGGCGACTTCCTGCCGGCTCTGAAGTCCATGGACACCAAAGGACTGGTTGTTTTCCTGGGAACCTTCTCTAAAATCCTTGCTCCCGGCTATCGCCTGGGCTGGGTCTGTGCAGACGACGAAATTCTGCAGAAGTACAACTTCATGGCGCAGGCTGCCGCTCTGCAGGCTTCCACCATCGGCATGATGGAAGTTTCCAAATTCATCGATATGTTCGACCTCGATGAACACGTCAATACCATCCGCGAGTGCTATGCCCGCCGCTGCAAACTGATGGTCGACACAATGGAAAAGACCTTCCCCAAGGAAGTCACCTTTACCCGGCCGAAAGGCGGTCTGTTTACTTGGGCGGAACTTCCCGAATACATTGATACGAAGGAAATGGCAAAACAGGCTCTTGCACAGAATGTAGCGTACGTTCCCGGCGAAGGATTCTTCCCCAACGGAGGAAACCATCACTGCATGCGTCTGAATTATTCCAACATGCCGGACGATCGGATCGTAAAAGGTATCACGATCCTTGCGGACGTCATCAAGCAGAATCTTCGCTGAGCGTTCCGTGCTGCTAAAAACGGCACCTCTTCCGCTATGGAAGAGGTGCCGTTCTTTTTCAAGTGCGCTGTGCTTCTCTTTCCATGGCACGGCATGCCGGACTGTTTTTGATTATTTCATCCTTTTTCCCCGAATTCGGATAGATCCAGCCAAAGACCAAATGCGTAAGCGGCGCCGCTCCGAACATATTCCAGAAGAATGCCATTGGAAAGTTCTTGATAAGCGTACCAATCCAGATTGTCGGAAGCTGGCTTAGCGGCATACCCGCACGCAGAACGCTAAACAGCAGCGAAGCTGCAAGGCTCATGCTGGGGCACATGATCGCAACCGTTCCCGCCTGGCGCAGAATACGGCAGAAATACGGATTGTCCTTTTCCGGATCGCAGTGCTTGTTCGCAAAGGCCGCTCCAATGCGGTTTCCCCATAAAGAGGAAAAAATATACACCAGGATCGCCATATACCAAGCTTCGCTGAGCGCGATTCCAATCATCTGCCAGGACAGATTGGAAAGGCCTCCCGCCTGCGACTGTAAGCCAAGGCTGAATGGAACGTTATAGATTTCCATTCCAAACGCCATGAAAATGGACATGAGTCCTCCAAAGACTGCTCCCTGCTTTTTATTCTTCGGCATTTTGCTGCTCTCCCTTCTAGCAAACGGCTAAAAAACTGACAAAAAAAGAAGCGGCGTGTCCTTTGGTACAGACTACGCCGTTTCTGACTTATTTCTTACCACTCGGAATTGTTTCCGAACGTCCCCATTTTATCGGGAAAATTTTTTGTTTGCAAGAATCCGATCGAGAAATTTTCTCATAAATCCTGTTTCGGCGGCTCCGCTTCCTGGGAGCCCGGCTCGGACGCATGCCGCATTTTTTCCTTTGCTTCCCGGTGCTCTCTCCGCAAGGCTTCCCGCTGCGCCTTAAGCGCCTTGCGAGCCTTGTCTCTTTCCTCCCCGATTGTCTTGTAAAGCTCGATTCGTTCCGCTTTGGCAGCCCGCCGCGCTTCTTTTCGAGCTTCCCGTGCCTGCTTTTTCAGTTCTTCGGACGCGCCGAGCTCTTTAGCAAGCTTTTCCTTTATTTTCGCAAGCTGTTCTTTTTTCTGCGCGTTTCGGTCCACTTCCTCCCGCTGAATTTCGATGCGGATGTCCTTCCAGCGGTGGAACAGAGGAGCAAAGTCCTTGCTCAGATATACATAGTTCCCGTCCCGTGTAACAAATCCGAGTGTCTCCAGAACAACAAGAATGTTTCTCTCCCCGGCGAAAGAATCCTCCTCCGAGTAAATTCCTTCGTCCACAAGCCGTATGCGGATTTCATTGACTTTCAAAGGCCTCGTCTCATCCAAGTCAAGGTACGTCGTCATGATTCCCGCCCGCATAAGAATTTCCAGCCGGTGCTTGTCCGAAGAGGAATAGCGCCCGCTCGTTATCTCGGATGTCAGCGCCTCTATATTGAATCGGTTCGGCGCAGACAGCGGAAGCAATTTCCTGACTGTTGCCTTTTCCCGCTGCTTGGCTTTCTCCTGTTCAGATTCCCGCTTCTTTTCCGCTGTATTCTCCTCCATCTTCGTCCTCCATTTCCGGCAGCCCGTCTCTGTCACCGCCGCCGAACGCCGTCATCTTCCCAATGACCGCTTTACTTTGATGGTGTAGGATACCGTACTTCTTTTCGCATATCTTCTCTTTGCCGCAGTTCTTCTCTTGCCCTACTGGTTTTCTCGTCGTTGGGGCATCGTCAAACTGCACAATTCCAACTTCAGTATAAAGCAAAATTTTTGGATTTACAATAGATTTCAAGGATTCGCCGCCGCAATCTGTAAACCTCTTGCCATTTCGAACACGTCTCACGATTTTCCTATGCAAATCGCAGTTTTCGTAGTAACTTTTCCGTTATTCTGTCTTCTTTTTTGATCGTCCCCGTCATATTGACGGAAGCGAACCCGAGCTGGCCGCATCCGTTCTGTCCCGCCCGCGATTGAAAATTTCTGCACAGGGCGATGCGCCTGCCGCGGATTTTCCTGTCAGCCAGCCGGAAACGAGTGCGCAGATCCGCCGGCACAAAGAATTCTGATGCTTTTTTCGCCTGCATATGCTATCATCGTCAGAAACGGGGGATCCTTGCGCTCCCGATGGAGGTTCTTCATGCTGAACACTTCCCTGTGCTATATCGACAACGGTACGCAGTACCTGATGCTTCACCGAGTTAAGAAAGACCACGACGTAAACCATGGCAAATGGATTGGTATCGGTGGAAAAATGAAAGAAGAAAGTCCGGAGGAATGCATGATTCGGGAAGTCCGCGAGGAAAGCGGTCTGGAGGTTGTTTCCTGGCAGTATCGCGGAGTTCTTACCTTCCTGGCTCCCCCCTGGGACAGTGAAATCATTCATCTGTTTACCGCCACGGAAACCCTCGGCGTTCTTCGCGAGTGCAGTGAGGGCGACCTGCAGTGGGTTGATAAGGAAAAGCTGCACTGTCTGAATCTCTGGCAGGGGGATCGGATTTTTCTTCGCTTTCTTCTTGCGGGAGAACCGTTCTTCTCTCTGAAACTTGTCTACGATGGCGATGCTTTGCGGCAGGCTGTGAAAAATGGCGTTTCTCTCCCGCTGCCGGAGGCCTTTCAGGAACCTTTTTAACTTATTTTTCACTACCTCCCGTACGATAGACTGGATATTGATTCGATGGGTGAGGAGAAAGGAGAGCCCAGCATGCGGATTCTACTGGCTGATGACGAAAAGGAGCTGACTGAAGCTCTGAGCGTGATTCTGACCTACAACAAATACTCGGTCGATACTGTGTACGATGGTCAGGATGCCTACGACTATGCTTCTGCCGGCGAGTACGACGCAATTATTTTGGATGTTATGATGCCAAAAATGGACGGCTTTGAAGTTCTTCGCTGCCTGCGCAGCGACGGCAATACCACGCCGATTCTCATGCTGACTGCAAAATCGCAGCTTCAGGATAAGGTTGAGGGCCTGAATTCCGGCGCCGATGACTATCTGCCAAAGCCCTTCGAAACAGAGGAGCTGCTGGCACGGGTACGAGCGATGACCCGCCGGGGCAAGGCCGCTTATGTCCCGGATCTTCTCACTTTCGGCGATCTGAGCTTGAATAAGGTGACCTTTGAGCTTTCCTGCGGAAAAAACTCCATTCGGCTCGCGAATAAGGAGTTTCAGATGATGGAGCTGATGATGTCCAACCCTTCGATCGTTATTTCCACGGAGCGTTTCATGGACCGTATCTGGGGCTATGATACAGACAGTGAAATCAATGTTGTCTGGGCCTATATTTCCTATCTGCGGAAGAAGCTGACGACCCTAGGATCCAAAGTTGAACTGACCGCTCTGCGCGGCCGGGGCTATGTGCTGGAGTATAAGAACGAATGATAAAACAGCTGCGGAAACGGTTCATCCTTGTGATGATGCTGTCGCTGGTGATTGTCTTTGCGCTTCTCATCGCCGCTATCAATATTGTCTATTCCTACAACGAGCGGAAGAGCATCGACGCGCGCCTGGAAATGATTTATAACAATGGCGGCTCCTTCCCGGACGGCAAGCAGATGAGGGACGGCGCGCAGGCTGAGGGAGAACCGAGGCCGAAGGACAGCCTTGACGCCGGGGAGCCTTCCAACGCCGCCGCGCCCGGAGAAGACGAGCACAGCGGAACCCTTGGCTCCGCCATCACCCCGGATACCCGCTTTGAAACAAGCTTTTTCTTTGTCTCCGTCAACGCGGACGGATCCATTGCAGATATTAACCATAATTATACCGCTTCCGTTACGGAAGACCAGATTCGGCAGTATGCTACGCAGATCCTCTCCGGCGACGACGAATACGGAGCCATCGGAACGTTCCGCTATCGGGTTTATGGAAATCCGGACGGAACCTATTCTATCGTTGCCATCAACTGCTACCAGCAGATACGCCAGGGAAGGCTCCTGCTGCTTGGCTCCCTCAGCGTCGGTGCCGCTGCCGTTCTGCTGGTGTATATCCTGGTGCTTCTCATGAGTCGGCGCGTAACCCGGCCTGTGGAGGAAAGCGTGCGCAAGCAGCGCCAGTTCATTACGAACGCGGGGCATGAACTGAAGACTCCCATTACCATTATTTCGGCGAACCTTGACGTTCTGCAGATGCAGAACACAGAAAATAAATGGCTGGACAGCATCCGCAATCAAACCCGCCGCCTAAGCGCCCTTGTGAAAAATCTTCTGGAGCTTGCCAAGCTGCAGGAATCGGGGGATAGCGAAATCCGCGCAGATTTCAATCTCAGCGAAACCGTGGATGAGGTCACTCAATCCTTCCAGGTTTACTCCGAGACGACAGGGCAGACGCTGGATGCCAGCATACAGTCCGGAATCCAGATGAAAGGCGTACGAGAAGATTTCTACAAGCTGGTCTCCATTCTTCTGGACAACGCGTTTAAATACAGCAATAATGCGGCGCCCATCCGTCTGCGCCTGGCAAAGCAGCGGAAAATTACCCTGTCCGTATATAACACCTGTGATAATATTTCACCCAAAGAAGTTTCCCATCTCTTCGAAAGGTTTTACCGCGCCGACGAATCCCGGTCCCGGGAAACGGGGGGAAGCGGAATCGGTCTTTCAATGGCACAGGCGATTACGGAAAAATATAAAGGGAAGATTTCTGCCGTATCCGAAGATGGCAAATCCATTACCTTTACGGCTGTATTCTGAGAACCTGCCGGCAGGCGCAGGCCCGGCTCTGCACCCTGCGGAAAGCCCCGGCAGGCCAGACGCTGCCGGGGCTTCCGCATTGCCAGGAAAAAGTGGTTATTGGGGGTCAATAAGCAATCTGTTTCACAATAATGTCTTTGCCGCTGAGGATTTCTTTGAGCCGGCTGCCGCAGTGAGGGCACTTCCCCGTGTTTTCCATCACGCTATAGATCTCTCTGCAGCGCTGCAGAGAGAGCTTCCGGGAATCATTTTCAAATGCAGCTTGGAATCGGTCATCACCGGGTACTGCTCCGCGACATAGCCATAATACTCGTGAAGCCTCACACGAATAAAATCGCGTGCTTCCATGCCCGCGTTCCGCAGGCACAGACTCGCTGACTGAAGATAC
>OMTF01000019.1 GCA_900313925.1 uncultured Eubacteriales bacterium
AACTTTGATTATTAATACTATAAATATTTTTATCCATGTTTATATTATACCATATTGCACTACCGGATACAAGCAAAACGGCGGCTTACTCATGTCTGAAGACACGAGAATGCGCCGCCGGACTTTTCAACGTACGGATTAAATCCCGGCTGTTATTCCTCCGACCGAAACAGCTTATTGGAGATGACGACTTTGCAGACTTCCGAAGAGCCTTCCGAAATTGTCAGAGCCTGGGCATCCCGCAGATATCGTTCTGTCGGCGAAGAACGAGCATAGCCGTACGCTCCGCACAGCTGGGCTGCGTCCTTGGCAACTTCGCATGCCATTTCCGTCGTAAACAGTTTTGTCGCTGCGATCTCCATTGAAGCCTTCCTCCCGCTCGCGAGCATTTCGGCGACGGTGTACAGGGAATTGCGTGCGACGAAGACTTTCTCGTACATGGAAGCGGCGCGAAAGCTGACGCCTTGGTAAGTATACAGGCTTCTTCCGTAGATCGAGCTGTTTTTTGTTGTTTCTACTGCAGTTTCCAGTGCGCCTTCCGCAAGGCCAAGGGCCACAGCAGCCATATTGTAACGCCCTTCATCAAGTCCTATCTTCATAAGTCCGTAGTCTTCATTTTCACGTCCAATCAGGCAATCGGCGGGAACAACGCAGTTTTTCATACGAAGGGTTCCTAGAGGGGAGTTATTCAGGCCGACAAGTTCCTTCCGATCATCGTCCGAAAGGCCTGGCGTATCGGCATCAATATAAAAGAGACTGATGTCACGGCTCCGCTGCGAGGTAATGCTGCGAGCTGCTACGACATAGCCGTCGGCGGCACCGAGGTTCGTAATCCAGCTTTTTTCACCGCTGAGAATCCAGTTCTCCCCGTCAAAAACGGCAGCTGTATTGATGTTCAGAGCATTGGAGCCGCTATTGGTTTCGGAAAGTGCGTATCCCAAAAGATGTTCCCCACTCATGCAGCGGCGGAGCAGCCGCTCCTGAAGCGTCTGCTGCCCGGCAATAGCGATAAGGTTCATGCACTGAACATGCGGGCTGACGGAAAGACCGAGGGAGGGAAGACCGCGTGAAATTTCCTCAATAATAATGGCGCCTTCCGTTCCTGTATACCGCGTATTCGGATGCTGGAAGGCAAAGGAGAGGTTCAGATATCCGAGCTCTCCGAGACGATGAAAAATGTTTCGGGGAAATACCTTCGATTCATCCACGGCCGCTGCGTTGGGAAGAATTTCCTTGTCTACAAATTCGCGCAGATTTCCGCGCAGCTGTTCCTGCTCGTTCGTGAGTAATGCCATTTTTATTCATCCTCTTCCGTCCTGTCTCGGGAGATGGTAAAAATTCCCTTAATATAGGACTGTCGATCATCATTGATTTCCGCTTCAATAATAAAGTAATTGCCATCGGATGCAGCGTTGAGGCACGTAAGGATAA
Organism: uncultured Eubacteriales bacterium; assembly: GCA_900313925.1. Classification (GTDB taxonomy): domain Bacteria; phylum Bacillota; class Clostridia; order Oscillospirales; family Oscillospiraceae; genus UBA2922. The sequence goes on from OMTF01000019.1 coordinate 1,432, forward strand.
GCCCCTCCGAGAAAACAATTTTATGCTCGGAATAAAAAGTGCAGTTTGTAAAAATGTAGTTTGTGCAGCCGAGACTTTTCATAAGCTCGGAAATTGCGGTCAGAATCGCATAGACCTCAACATGCCGTACATTTTCCAGCGCTTCGTCTGGAAACAGCAGGGCATATACGAAGCGGTTTTCCGTCGAAAGCTCCTCATCCTGCCGAAGGAATGGCGTAATATTCAGAGGGTTTTCCTGACTTGCGGTGTACATATAGTACCGCAGCAGATCTGCGCCGGACAGCGTACCGATCATTTTCCCGCCGTCCTGCACAACGCCTAGGGAAGCCCCTTTGAGTACCATTTCCTGCGCTGCGTCCTCGATGGAGTCCTCTGCATTCAGACGAAGGTACATTTCATCGCCGGAGACCAGACGGGAAAGTTTCATGGATGGATCTGCCGCTGCAGCGTGCAGAACATCTACGCCCCCAATCAGATTGAGCTTGCTGTCGACAACGGGAAGCTGCTGTGTAACGGAAAGCTTCGAATACAGCCGGAGCCAGTCGGCGACGATATCATCGTCATACAGCAAATCCGGCGCCTGCATCCAGGAGCGGACCGAATCCTCGCCGGTAGGTACCCCATGACGGCCAAGCTGCCGTTCAAAAACCCGCAAAAGCGTATAGGTATCGGTCGCGGAGGAAAGAATAAACAAACCCATTCTCTCAGCTGTGATTCGATCTACCGCGTCAAGCTTCTGGAAGTCTGTAATCAGAAGGTTCGCACCCAGGCCAAGAATGGCGCGGTGCATCTCCGGACGCTGGCCGCAGATGCACAGGACAGAGGAAGAATTATAGTTTTCCATTCTGCGCTGCAGGGAAGAAACATCGCTGTCACAGACAATAATTTTTTCAATGCTGTTGCGCAGATTGGGCCTTCCGGCTTCCGCATGCAGCCCCAGCACCCGCATTAATTCTATGCCGGAAAGTCCAAGTCCTGGGATCCGCGATTCCGAGTCAATGCGTACCGTCCCGGCTTTCGGCTTCGTGATGACAAGCCCGGCGGCTTCCGCTTCCTTAATCGCTTTGTAAACTGTGCCGGCGCTGAGATGGAGACTTTCCGCAAGACCGCGGACAGATATTTTCGTGCCCGGCTTGATGCTTTTAATACAGTCTAGGACCTGCTCATATTTACTGGATATAATGAACACTCCCCTCAAGAAGGCAAGTCATGCAAAATCGAAAGGTTTGCAAAGTTGCAAAGGATGGACAACAGATAAATAATACAGATAAATAATAATATAGCACAGATTTTAGAACAGACAAGCGGCGTTAATGCGCAAAAAACGGGATCGGCGACGGTGTTTCAGCGGAAATAGGCACAGAAAAAGAAAAAAATGATACAGAAACAATATGATAACAAATTATCATTTGAAAAACTCGGAATGTGTTATATAAAAAAGATACAAAAAATGAAATTTTACTGAAACAATTCAGCCAAGTCACAAAATTTCGCCAGGCAAAAAATTAACTATTGACATTTGCAGTTGGGAAGATAAAGTTTTATTAGGATCCAATGCGCTTTCTAGATGATCATTTAGCAAAAAATAGTACAGTTTAGTACAGTTGGGGGCGATTTGTACAAACTGTTACAACACAGAAAGGACGAGCAAAAATGTTTAAATTTACGGAAGAGCAGGAAATGATCCGTAGCATGGTGCGGGAATTCACTGCGAATGAAGTCGAGCCGAAAGATCGCTGGATGGACGAAAACGGCTTCTGCTGGGAGCTTGTTCCGAAACTTGCGGAAGCAGGACTTCTTGCCATCCATATGCCGGAAGAGTACGGCGGCGGCGGCGGAGATACCGTAACAAGTGAAATAGTAATTAACGAACTTGCAAAGGGAAGCGCCTCTCTGGCTCTGTTCCTGGATGCAAACTGGCTTGCCTGCGACATGATTCTTTATCATGGAACAGATGAGCAGAAAAAGGAATTCATTCCGCAGCTTGCGGACGGAAAGATTTTCGCATTCGGCCTTACGGAATCCAATGCCGGATCGGATGCTGCGGCAATCAAATCCGTAGCGGAAAAGCAGGCAGATGGCAGCTATGTTCTTAACGGCGGAAAAGCTTGGATAACGAACTCCGGTGTTGCGGACTACTATCTGATTATGGCAAAAACGGATCCGAATGCCGGAAACCACGGAATTTCAGTCTTTATTGTTCCGAAGGATACCGAAGGCCTGACGATAGGAAAGTTTGAAAAGAAAATGGGCATGAGAGGCTCAGCGACCTGCGAGCTTTCCTTTGACAACATTAAAATTCCCGCAAACCGCCGCGTCGGGGAAGAAGGCAAGGGTTTTATGATCGCAATGCAGGCTCTGGACGGTGCCCGCGTTTCCATCGGCTCCATTGCTTCCGGCTTGATGCAGCATGCGATGAGCAAGGCCGCAAAGTATGCAAAAGAGCGTACGACGTTCGGAAAACCGATTGCAAAATACCAGGGCATATCCTTTAAATTTGCGGACATGGCTGCGAAGATCCGCGCTACGGACCTGATGATTTGGGATACCTGTCAGATGAAAGACGAAGGCAAGAGAATTTCCGTAGAAGCTGCTGAACTGAAGCTTTTGGCGTCCCGCTGGGCATGTGAAACCTGCGATGAATGCATTCAGGTATTCGGCGGCAACGGATACAGCGCAGAATATGATGTTGAGAGATTCTACCGTGATGCGAAACTACTTGAGATTGGCGAAGGTACCAGCGAAATCCTGCGCATGGTCATAAGCGGTTCGGTACTGGGTAGATAAATTTAAAATAGGAGGACGTATCCAAATGAAAATTTTGGTGTTCGTGAAGCAAGTTCCGGATACAGATGATGTCAAGCTGGACCCCAAAACCGGCAACATCATGCGTGAAGGAGTGGAGAGCAAACTGAATCCGCTGGATGCGAATGCTATTGAGGCGGCAGTGCAGCTCAAGGAAAAATATGGTGCAACGGTTTGTGCAATAAGCATGGGACCTCCGCAGGCAGAAGACGTTCTGAAAAAAGCGCTTGCGCTGGGCTGCGACGAGGCTTACCTTCTCTCCGACCGTGCATTCGGAGGCGCTGATACGCTGGCTACGGCTTACGCCCTGTCTATGGCTGCCAGAAAAATAGGCGATTATGATTTGCTGATCTTCGGTCGGCATGCTGTAGACGGCGATACCGCGCAGACAGGTCCTGCAACAGCTGCATTCCTGGATTTGCCGCAGATTACGCTTGCCTGTTCCATGGATGTTCAGGACGGATATGTCATCTGCGATCGGGCACTGGAGGACTGCGTCCAGAAGGTAAAGGTCAAAATGCCGGCGGTTGTTACGGTTACAGCTGAGATCAATGAGCCTAGGTATGCGAAACCCATTAATATCATGAAAGCTCTGAAGAAGCCTAGAACGGTCTGGACCGCAGATGACTTGGGCGCAGATAAAGAGCAGACCGGTATCAAAGGATCCCCATCTTCCACCAAGGAAGTTCTGGAGCCGCCCAAGAGAAATACGAATACGAAGTATTTCGAGGGGAAACCGGAAGAAATTGCCGCTCAGATTGCAGACATGCTGCATGAAGAGCGCCTGATATAAGGAGGGGTGCATCCATGGCTAAGGAAGATTATAAGGGAATCTGGGTATTTGCTGAACAGCAGAACGGAAAGCTGAACAATACAGTACTGGAAATCCTCGCGAAGGCGCAGGAATTGAAAGCCCATACGGGAGAAGAAATCACAGCTGTTCTTCTGGGAAAGGATGTTTCGTCGCTTGTACAGACACTCTTTGAGTATGGCGCGGATGAAGTCATTTTGGCCGAAGATCCGGCGCTGGAACAGTATAGCGCACGTCCCTACCAGGAAGCACTGACGCAACTGGCCGAAAAGTATAAGCCGTCCATCCTTCTTTACGGCGCAACATCGCTGGGCAGAGATCTTGCCCCGCGCATGATGATTAGCTTGAAGACGGGCTTGACGGCGGATGCGATCGATCTGGGTTTTGACAAGGATGATGTGTTTTATCAGACCACTCCCGCATACGGCGGAAGTATTCTGGCGCATATTGTCATTCTGGAGAAAAGACCGCAGATGGCGACGGTTCGGCCGATGATGTTTGACCCGATGGAGCCAAAAACCGGTGCCAAGGGAAAACTCATCACGGAAAAGGTGAATGTTAAACCCGATCCGGACGTGGAAGTACTGGAAACCCTCCCGAAGGAAGATACAGGAGACGCGATTGAAGGCGCTGCCGTTATCGTTTCGGGCGGCCGCGGTATCAAGAGCGAAGAAGATCTTGCGCAGCTGAAGAAGCTCGCCGATTTGCTGGACGGAAAACTTGCTTCTTCCCGTCCGCTGGTCGACATTGGCTGGCTTCCGCATGAAAAGCAGATCGGTCAAAGCGGCACAACGGTCAAGCCTAAATATATCATCAATGTCGGTATTTCCGGCTCCGTGCAGTATCAGGTTGGTATGCAGAACTCCGGTTGCATTATCAGTATCAACCATACGAAAGGAGCCCCAATATTCGATATCTCACACTATGGTGCCGTTGCGGACTACAAGACTGTGATCCCGGCCCTGATTGAGGAAATAGAAAAGAGAAAAGCCGAATAGTTCCCAGATCCTCTTGCATTCACTGCTTCGCAGGAAAAATAAAGGAGACAAATTATGGCTGAAAGAAAATTCATTATTCCCGAATATGGTCCGTTTGCAGGGATGCGCGTGATCTGCAGCGGCTCCCTGATTGCAATGCCCTATGCGGCAACGATGCTTGCAGATTTTGGCGCTGAAATCATTCAGATAGAGCGCCCTGGCGTCGGCGATACGCTTCGTATGCTGGCTCCGTTTTCCGAGAAAAACGGAAAGAAAGTCTCAACGGCTTGGGCACAGGACGGGCGGAACAAACTCGCGATGAGTCTGGAACTGAATCTCAAGCATGAAGAAGTAAAGGAAATATTCTACGGCCTGATTAAAGAGTCGGACATTTACATGGAAAATATGGTCTGGCTGGACAAACTGGGCATAAACGATGAGGAACTTCTAAAGGTAAATCCGAAACTTGTTATCGTTCACGTAAGTGGTCTTGGCCACAAGGAATTCGGCGGCGTACCGTCTGTTTGCAACCGTGCTTCCTATGACATGATCGGACAGGCCTTCTCCGGCTGGCTTTACCTGCAGGGCGATCCGGACCGCGACCCGTCGATTGCAAAGCCGTATATGAACGACTTCGTATCCGCTTTTGCCTGCCTGTTTGCGGCTCTGTCTGGATATATCTATGCCCAGAAGACGGGCAAAGGACAGGTTGTAGATGTGGCGCAGTTCGAAGCGATGGCGCAGTATATGTGCGGTACCTACACCACCTATACGCTCAATGGTCAGATTTCGGAGAGAACGGGCAATCACAATCCCGCCTTCCAGCCCTATGATCTGTTCCGCTCCAAGGATGGCTTCCTTATCGCACTGGGCGCATTCGGGCCAGGCGTGTACAAGAGATGCATCCCGGCTATGGGAATCGATGTAGAGTATTACAACTACAAAGATTGCTCTTCCGGACCGGAGGCGGTGGCTTCCCAGAAGGGCGTGGAACTGAATCAGAAGGTTGTAGACTGGTGTGCAAACCATAATGCACAGGAAATCGAAAAGATTATGGAAGAAGCCCGTGTACCTTGCGCGACGGTCAATACGGCAAAATCCTGCTTTGAAAACGAGCACTTCAAAGCAAGAAATGACTGGATTACCTACCATGACCAGACACTGGATGAAGATGTCACAGCATTCGGAATTGCTCCGAAGATGTCGGTCACTCCAGGTAAGGTATGGCGCGGTGCTCCGTCTATGGGACAGGATACGGAAAATATCCTGAAGACCATTCTGCATTACGATGATGCAAAGATTGCGTCTTTAAAGGAAAAAGGGCTCATTTGAGCTCCTGAATCGGATACCACTCAACCCCCCCCTGAAAGCCGGCAGGCTGTTTTACACAGCCTGCCGGTGTTTAACTTTAAGCTTGCTGATGCACCCGACGCAAAGAGAAAGGAAGCTCAGTTGTCCGAAAGCAGCATCCACTCGCTGTATAACCTGTCCAAACGTTGCCTCAGTTCTTCGCGCTGCGCTTCAATTTCCATAAGTTTCGAATAGTCGGAATTATTGGCTTCCGCCAGCGCGGAAAGCTCCTTCAATCGGTCTTCCAGCCGATTAATTTCCTTCTCTGTTTTTTCAAGCTGCCGGGCACGGTTCTGTACTTGCCGTGCTGCAGAGCGGTAGTCTTCTTTTTTCTTTTCCGGAGCCGAATCGTATTTCCTGTATACTTTCTGCCGTTCAAGATACTCCCGGTATTCTTCAAAACTTCCCTGAAAATCCGTTAAGGAGCCGTTATCCATAGCCCATATGCGAGTCGCAAATTTTTGAATGAAATAGCGGTCATGGGAGACAAACAGCAGCGCATTCCCATAACCCTGCAACGCATCTTCGATCCATTCGCGACTGGCAATATCCAGGTGGTTAGTCGGCTCATCCAGTATTAGAAAGTTTATTTCCGAACCCATGATCATACAGAGTTTCAGCCGACTTCTTTCTCCGCCGGACAGGGAACGAACCGTAGAAAACACGGTTTCTCCGCGAAAACCGAAAACAGCCAGGCGATCTCTTGCCTGCTGCGGCGTGCAGCGGCACTCGTAAAGCATTGTATCAAGAAGCGACCGATCTTGATTTTCGAAAGTAATGATCTGCGGCAGATACCCGACCCGAACGGAAGGCCCGAGGGAAACCGTCCCGCTATCCGGAGATTCTTCCTGCAGAATCATTTTAATAAAGGTGGATTTTCCAACTCCGTTTTCCCCGATTAAAGCGATGCGATCCCGCGCGTGAATTTCAAGATCGGCATGATTCAGAATTGTTTTCTCCCCGAAGGACTTTTCCAGATGATGCGTAAGAAGAACTTCGTCCGCAAAAAATTCCTTCTCCCGGAATTCGGCGCTCAGCGCCCTCGCACGCGTAGGCTTTTCCGTAGTCTGCAGCTTTTCAATCCGCTTTTCGATGGAAAAGGCCCTCTTATGCAGCGCGTCATTGCCCATATAGGCCCAGAGATGGAGCTGATCCGCCGCCCGCTGCAGTTGCTCTATTTTTGCCTGGTCTTTTTCGTATTGCTTCAGCTTTTCCTGGAAGCGATGCTCTCGCTCCTTTACGTAAAAACTGTAGTTTCCGCTGTAAAATTCCGCTTTTCCATCGGATATTTCAATGCAGCGTCTGCAGACACAGTCCAGGTAGTAGCGGTCATGGCTGATGCTTAATACGGTCCCGTGAAAATGCTGCACATAATCTTCCAGCCATTCGATTGCCTTCATATCCAGATGGTTCGTCGGTTCGTCCAGGAGAAGAATATCGGTATCTTCCAAAATGAGCCGGGCAAGATTCACCCGTGTTTTTTCGCCTCCGGAGAGCTTCGAAAAAGGTTGGCTGCGCAGGGCGGGGGAGATGCCAAGACCATTTGCAGTACGGTTCAGCTTGACATCCATTTCGTATCCGCCCATACGGGTAAAAGCATCGCTGACGGAATCATACTGCTGCAGTATTTTGTCGGAAGCGTCTCCGCTGCTCATACGATCCGTAAGAGCCTGCAGTTCGTCCTGTAGCTTGTATATCCCGCGGAACGCGTCCTTTAGGACGTCTTCCGCGGTCCAGGGTTCCGGAACCTCGGGAAACTGCGATATCATACCTATTCGCTTTCCGGGAGCAATATGCACCGTACCGCTGTCAAAATCCAACGAACCGCATAGAATCTTGAACAGCGTTGTTTTTCCGCAGCCGTTTACGCCGAGAATGCCGATGTGCTCGCCGGCTTCTACATCAAAGCTCAGACCGTCCAGCACATTGGATCCGATTTCATAGGATTTTACGAGGTCATGTACAGAAATATCCATAGAAAAAATTTTTCACCAAATTGCTTAATCGCCATTTGCGACGGCTTCCTGCAGGACCGTGTTTGCAATGGCACCTGCATTGGAAAGACCGTAGCCGCCGTGCTCCACCACAACAACAATGGCATAAGGATGCTCTTCGTCGTCAAGAAATCCAGTAAACCAGGAATGATTATCTCCGTCGCCTACCTCGGCAGTACCGGTTTTTCCGCACATGGTGAGACCGGGAAACGTGCTGTCGCCGTATACGGATTCCACATTATTGCGCATAAACTTCTTCATCGCGTCGGCGGTTGAAGCTTTGAGCAACTGCGTTTCCTGAACGTTCAAGGAACGCACCAGGAGCGTTGGTTCAGCAAGACGTCCGTGGTTTGCAATGGCGGAAACCAGCCGCAGCTCAGAGAAGGGACAGACCAGATCCTGATACTGTCCTATGCCGGACCAGGAGAGGTCGGCGGTACCGTCGTCCGCTTTCACGAAAGACCCTGCGGCAGTGGGAATGCCGTTAATGTCATGAGAGGACGTAAATCCAAGCTTGTCGACGTAGGACGAAAGAGCATCGCTTCCAACTTCCTGAGTTATTTCCGCAAAGGCTACGTTGCAGGAATTGGCAAGGGCATCGTAGATATCCTCCGTGCCATGCTCGCCGGTGCAGTTGATTTCCACGCCGTTAATAACGGTGCTGCCCTCGCAGGTAAATTCCTCGGAATAGATGTTCGGAACAGTTTCCAGAGCGGCGCTCAAAGTAACAAGCTTGAACGTCGATCCTGGCGTCAGCGTGGAGGAAATTCCCTTGTTCAGGTAGGTGCCTTCCTCGGGCTCATCCGAAGGGTAGAGAGGATCCTGCGCCGGCGTTGAAACCGTACATAGGATTTCCCCAGTTTTGTAGTTGCACGCAATAACGGCGCCATTCTGGCTTCCCATGGCTTCGTAGGCAGTGACCTGCAGATCGGCGTCTACTGTAAGCTCCAGGCTTGTATCCTTCGGCCTCGTGGTCCCGAAAATATAGCTGAATCCCGAAAGCCGGCCGGAAAAGCAGCTGAGAGCTCCAGTGCTTATATTACCCGTGCCATCTCCAAGAAGCTGATAGCACGCCTCGCGCATGGTACTGCTGTCGGCATAGGAAATTTCCCCGGAGGAAATTGTAGCCAGTACGGTTCCGTTTCGATCGGTAAGGATACTGGTGCTCGTAATGTTTTCGTTTCCGAAATAGCCGGCCCAGAAAGCACCGTCTTTCAGATAGCGGTATATATATACGCAGCATCCGAAAATAACTAGGACGGCGACCAGAAGAGCCGCGACAGCTCTTTTTGTGACTTTTCTCATGACGCTTCCTCGCCTCCTTCCGCATCACTGTCGGATCCGCGGGAAGCCGATCGAACAACAAAGCTAGCGCCTCGCCGCGTATCGGCAGCCTTAATGAAGGCGAGCAGCATCCAGCAGGAGAGGAGAGATGTTCCACCCTTGGACACAAAAGGGAAGGTGACGCCGGTAAAGGGCAGAATATCCATAGAACCGAAAACGTTCAGAGAAAGTTGAATCAGCAGCATGCTGCCGGTAGCGCAGGCTGCAATAACATAATAGGAACTGCGGCCGTGCGCCGCGGACCGGACGGCGAAAAACGCCAGGACAAGAACGGCCAGAATCGCGAGAAGCGCGATAAGAAGCCCCAGTTCCTCACAGATGACTCCGAATACCATATCGGTATTGGCAGCAAAGATATCCTTCAGCCAGCCATTTCCGGCACCTTTTCCGAAAAGCCCTCCGGCAGCGGCTGCAGACATGGTCCTGGTCTGCTGATATCCGGTTCCGTACACGTCTTCCCAAACATGGCCCCAGTTGGCAAAGCGCTGAGCGACATAGGGACGGATGGACAGCACCATAAAACCAGCCATGCCGGCTCCGGTCAGAGCAAGGGCAACGGTAGCGATGGAACCGGAACGCATATACGAAATAACGAGGAAGGTTGCAAAGAAGATGAGCGCGGTTCCGAAATCCCCCATGATAGCCAGGCCCATAACACATATGGCGGAGAAAATAATATAACGGATCAGGTTCTTTGTGCTGAATAGACGGTCCAGCGTCGCGGCGCCGACATAGATATAGGCGACTTTTATAAGTTCGGAAGGCTGGATGGAAAACCCTCCGATTTCAATCCAGTTCCGCGCACCATTTGTCACTGTGCTCAATGCAAGGTTCAAAACGAGCAGAATCAGGGACAGCGCTGCAACGGCAAAGCGGTATTTCTTGGTTCGCTCCAGATCCCGGAGCCACCAGCCCAGAAGGAAAAAGAGTGCGATGCCGGCAATAAGAAGCAGAATCTCTTTCAGAATGTCTTCCGGCGCGGAGGAGGCGACAACGGAAAGACCGATGGTGGACAGAAAGAAAGCCAGAGTTTCCACTTCAAATCCAGTACGGCCGACGCTCCGCATTATCGCATAGCAGAACCATTCCAGAAGGGCTAACGCACTGTACCCGAGCGCAATGGAGCGGATGTTTTCCGGGGCTGCATTTGCTGTCTGTTCCAGCATCAGGAAAGCCTGAAAAACCGTAAGTCCGAGAAGTGTAAGACCAGGACCTATCGCATAACCCGCTGCTTCCCTGCGGGAATCGAGTTCCGCACGCTTGGAAGCAGGAATATCCTCAAATACAACTTTCTTCCGTCCTATGCCTATCACGTCCCCCGTGTGGACCGACATGCCGTTCTCCCCGCATACGCGGCCGTTTACGGAAACATTACTTTTCGTAAAAATCCCATGAAGGGTCCATGCGCCGCTCTCGCTGCGGCTGAGGACGCCTTGGACGCGATCGGCACTCGGATCATTTATTACAACATCGCAGGATTTTGAGCGGCCGAATAGAATTTCCCAGTGATTTAGCGGGATGACCTTTTTGCTGCGATCATCCAGAACATAGGCCCACACTTCGTTTTCATACTTTTCCCGAAGCATGGAACGTAAACACCGAATGATAACCCACAGGGCAATCAGGGGAAGAATATACTTCGCTGCTTCTGTAACGGTTGCTGTAAACGTGTCCGTATATCATCCCCTCCTTTCCGACGAGAAGCTCGATACAGCACTGCGAAAGCCGCACAGCATCTGTTTGGACTGAAATCAAAATGAATATACCATAAGCATTTTCGAATGGCAAACCTGTCCGGAGAGGCAGCCTTTATGGGAAGAGCATGAGGGTAAAAACGTTTTTCGGCCAGGAGAACACGAGAGCGGTGCTCCACCGTACATTGACGGCCGGTGTATAATAATAGGGATTGATATGAAATTATAATTCCTCTTTCTTGGAGTAGAAAAGCGAAGGAGAATACTTATGAGTGATGTAAGTGAAAACTGCACCCATGACTGCTCAACTTGCAGTGAAAACTGTTCCTCCCGGGCGAATTCCGAGGATTTTCGGGTAGACCTTTATCCGGAAGCTTCGGTAAAGAAAGTCTACGCCGTCGTATCCGGCAAGGGCGGAGTCGGAAAATCCATGGTAACAAGCCTTCTTGCTGCAGAAACGCAGCGCAGAGGATTTCAGACCGCGATTCTGGATGCGGATGTGACAGGGCCTTCGATTCCCAAGGCATTTGGCATACATGCGCATGCACTTGGTACAGACGCATACTTATATCCTAATTACACAAAATCTGGAATTCAGATTATGTCCACCAACATGATCGTTGACAATGAAACGGATCCAGTTGTTTGGCGTGGGCCCGTTATTGCCGGTGTTGTTACGCAGTTCTGGAGCCAGGTTCTATGGTCCGACGTAGACTATATGTTCGTCGACATGCCACCCGGGACCGGCGATGTGCCGCTGACGATTTTCCAGTCTCTGCCTGTGGACGGCATCATTGTCGTGACCTCCCCGCAGGATCTGGTATCCATGATTGTGGAGAAAGCCATGAACATGGCAAAAATCATGAACATTCCGGTCGTCGGCATCGTAGAGAACATGTCCTATTTCACCTGCCCGAACTGCGGCGCGACTCATCATATTTTCGGAGAAAGCAAAGTCGAAGAGGTCGCGGCTCAATTTTCGGTTGAAGCGGTCGCAAAGATTCCTATCGACCCAACGGTTGCGGAACACATGGATAAGGGAACCATAGAGGAAGTCAGCGCGGACGGGCTCACGCCGATTCTAAAAGCATTGAAAGCAGAAAAGATGCATAAGCGATAGGGAAGAATAGAACCTTTTGAGCTGTAAAAGCGTGCGGCCCCCGCATGCTTGCGGCAAGCGGAAACATCGTCTCGCATTTTCGGTAGAAGCAAAACGACAAAAGTAAAATAAAGAGTATTGAGAAAAGCAAAAATACGCGTATATGACGCGGAAACAGCTTTTCTCTTTTTTCCCCTAAGGCTGGACGGCGGCATAAGGGATGAATCATTGAAGCAGAGTGCTAGGTAGTACGGACAACCTCTTCTTTCCATCCAGCCAGGGCTTTTCCTTTTGAGGCCTTCGAAGCGTGCACGGGCAGGAAACAGAAAAGGACAGGGGAGAGAAAAAATATAACAAATATGTATAAAAACAAAAATAAATAAAAATATTTGCATAACTGTTATAGAAAAGTTTCTATGTTTTCTGTTGTATTAAGGAGGAACGATATGGATTTTCAAAAGGTACATTATTCGGTCGATGCCAGTGTCGCAATGATTGTCATGGACAATCCGAAGAATCTGAATGCCATTGACGAGCAGACGGGTGACGATTTAACCGGTGTAATAGACAAAGAGGAAAAAGATCCGGAAGCCAAGGTTATCGTACTGAAGAGCGCAGCCAGAGCTTTCTCTGCCGGTGATGATATTGGATGGTTCTACAAGCTGATTCAGGAAGGCGGAAAAATTGATCTGGGTCCGGTTCTTGCCAGAGTCGGCCGGATTGTGAATATGCTCAAATCGAGCTCTAAAATCGTTATTGCAGAAGTGAATGGCGCCGCAGCCGGCGCGGGCTTCCCGTAAAGAAAAAATAGTATACGGCAGTCTTGAGGAAAGCCGGCCAAACATGAGAAGGAAAACATGAAACAGCTTTCCTCATTTTGCCTGGGAGTGCAAGAAAACTGCAAATGCGGGACCTAGACGTTCTGATTAAAAGGCCTTCAGTTCGGGTTCCAAAATAAAGGAGCGGAACTCCGAAAAAGGAGATTCCGCCCCGATGGTTTCCCCTTCCGCTTCAGGAATCCAAGAGAGTCACGGTCATGTGAACCGGATTATGATCCGAATTCGCAAAGCCTGCGTCAATGGTTTTTACATTTTCCACCCGGATATTCGGGGAGACAATGAAGCCATCAATGACATAATACTGCGTATTTTCAGTGTCGGAGGGATTGTAGGGCTGGTTGAGCAGACGGCATGTCGGGCTACTCAGATCATAGGCATAGGAGAAACCATCCGGAAGCAGGCTGCTGTCCAGCTCTCCCGGGGACCAGAGATCGCTGTGGCGATCCGGGTAAATGTCCGTAGTACCGGGGAAATTCTGATTGAAATCACCGCCGGCAATCACATAATTTCCTTTTGCGTATTCGGAAGCAATAAATTCCCGCAGCTGCTGTGACTGTGCAATTTTCCCTTCTCCGCTGTCATAGGCTTCCAGATGAAGGTCTACGGTTACAAGATACCGATCCGTACCTTGAATGGGTATATAGTTGACAAGAAGGCAGCGCTTCAGGTTGGCAATCCGAAGCGGCCATTTGAAAGGACACGGAAGGGAGATACGGTTCGATTCGGATATGGTATATTCCGACATGTTCATCAGACCAGATTGCACCTTTCCGATGGGGGGCCATGGATAGGGAACAAACGGGCAGGAATAGTTCAGTGCAGTGGTATAGCTGTTTTTTCCGAGAAATTCTGCTTCGTCAATTCCGTACGTTCGATGGGAGTCGCGATCGACTTCCTGCAGCAGATAAATATTGGCTTTCCCCTCCGCATCCAGTGTATCGCGGATCCCTTTCAGATAGGCAGTGACCTGATCTTCATCTGCACTTTTCACATTCGTTCCGCCGTCCATGAAAAAGTCGGAACCGGCACCCAGACCGGCGTACCCGATATTCCAGGTGGTGACGGAAAATGTGCTTCCGGGAGTCAGCGTAAGATCTGCTGTCGTGCCGGAAACGATGTCTTCCTTCTCAACGGGCTCCGGGCGGTATTCCGCAATGCTCAGCCAGGCGAGAAGAAGTGCGACGATTAATATAAGAATTCCAATAATGTAAAGAATGACTCTGACTGCTTTTTTCACTGTCGTTCTCCTTGCTTTTTCTATGCAGAGACTGCACCTTCGATGCACGTAATGTAAAGAGGAACTCTATATACGCGTTATCTAGATTTTACAATATCTGGAAAGTTTGTCCAGTCTTGACTTTTCTGCCGAACATCTCTCCCAAAAGAAACAAAAATTTGGGAGATATCCACGTCTGTCGTCCGTTGCATTGAAGAAGGGCATAAGATATAATTTATGCGTTGCGGCTACACAGGAAAGACCGCGGGGGAGAGAATCGAAACACGGACACATTCGGAGGGAAATGCATGAGATATGAGTATCTGAAAGCGGAAGACCCAGAGCTCTACATTCCGTTTATGAAGGAACTGGAGCGGCAGAGGAGCCATCTAGAACTGATTGCTTCCGAAAATTTTACCAGCCTTGCCGTCATGGATGCGATGGGCAGTCATCTGACAAACAAGTATGCGGAAGGGTACCCGGGACACCGGTATTACGGCGGCTGCGAGTACGTAGATGAGGTCGAAAATATCGCAATAGAACGGGCAAAGAATCTTTTCGGCGCAAACTATGCAAATGTTCAGCCCCATTCCGGATCGCAGGCAAATATGGCGGTTTATGCCGCTTTGCTGCAGCCAGGCGACACGATCATGGGAATGGCTTTGAACCATGGCGGTCATCTGACGCACGGAAGTGCGGCGTCTATCTCCGGAAGATACTATAACAGCGTTTCCTATGAACTCAGCAAAGAAACCGAACAGCTGGACTACGACCAGATTCGGGAGCAGGCAAAAAAAGTTAAGCCCAGACTGATTATCTGCGGCGCAAGCGCATATCCCCGGATCATTGATTTTGAAGCTATGCGGAAAATTGCAGACGAAGTCGGCGCATACCTGATGGCAGATATCGCGCATATCGGAGGCCTGGTTGTCACGGGATGCCATCCCGACCCGGTTCCGTGCTGCGATGTAGTTACCTGCACAACGCATAAGACTCTGCGCGGGCCGCGGGGCGCCGTGATCCTTACGAACGATGAAGACATTGCGAAAAAGATCAACTCCGGCGTTTTTCCAAGAACGCAGGGCGGACCTTTGGAACATATCATCGCTGCGAAAGCGGTATGCTTCCGTGAGGATGGGAAGCCGGAATTCAAGGAATACGCGAAGCAGATTGTAAAGAATGCGGCGATACTTGCCCAAACGCTTAGGGACGGAGGCCTGCGTCTTGTCACCGGCGGTACGGACAACCATTTGATTCTGATCGACGTGCAGAGCATGGGAAGAACCGGTCTGGAAGCACAGGATCTGCTGGATGCAGCAAATATTACGGCAAACAAGAACGCAATTCCCTATGATAAGCTGAAACCGGGGATTACCAGCGGACTTCGCCTGGGTACGCCGGCAGTGACGACGAGGGGTCTGAAGGAAGATGAAATGGTTCAAGTCGGGAAAGTTATCGTGGAGCTGATGAAAAAGGGCGAAGCGGCCGTGCCGGAGTGCAAAAAGCAGATTCTGGAAATATGCGGAAGATTTCCCCTGTATCCGGAACTGCAGTAAAAGAATTCTTTTCGGTCCCCGAGAGGCAGCTGGCTCTGCACTCGGGGGCTTCTGTGCATTCGAAATTGTAAAAGCGGGAATTATTTTTTGGATGAAATGCGATGCGGGGAATGCCGGCAGCAGGCATTGAACTTCTGGCGGAAGGGAAAAAAATGAAAGACGATGTGAAGAAAAGTCTGCTGAAGAGTGCAAAACGGGACGCGTTTACAATACCTAATATTCTGACGTATATAAGACTCCTTTTGGTGCCGGTTTTTATTGTGTTATATCTGAAGGGATATGCGTCCTGGTCTTTCCTTACGCTGGCCGTTTCTGCCGCTACGGATGTTGCTGATGGCTATATCGCACGCCACTACAACATGGTTTCCGACTTGGGCAAATTCATCGATCCTCTGGCGGATAAGCTGACGCAGGCTGCCATGATCCTCTGCGTTGCTCTGCGGTTTCCGCTTATGTGGATTCTTCTTGGGGTGCATGTGATCAAGGAGATAACGATTCTTTTCATTCATAAGAACCTTGTCAATGAAACCGGTGCCGTGAGCGGAGCGCAGTGGTACGGAAAAGCATGTACAGTGCTTTTGTATGCTGTGATGATGCTTCATGTCCTTTGGCAGGAGATCCCGATTGCACTTTCGGATATCCTGGTTGGCGTCAGCATAGCAATGGTTCTGTTCTGCTTCGTCATGTACGCCAGCCTCTATCTTGGGGAGACACGCAAGGCAAGAGAGGGAAAAGCAGCTTCCGCGACGGAAGAGGAAAATTTGCCGGCAGCGGAGAAAACTCGGGATGAAGCCGGAAAATAATGACAGTCGGGAAACGGGGTCCCATTGATAGAAAGAAAGCAGGAAGGTGGCAAAAGTGAGAACAATAAAAGCGCAGCTGATATCGGACACGATCGCGGAGCTCTGCATACGGGCCAATCGGGAGCTCCCGACGGACATTGCGCAGCGAATCCGGGAAGCCCGCGAAAAGGAAACCTGGCCGACTGCGTGCACGTCGCTGCAGCTGATTCAGGAGAATGTAATCGCCGCCCGGAACGGCGAACTTCCGATCTGCCAGGATACAGGCATGGCCTGCGTTTTTGCCGAGGTAGGGCAGGAAATTCATGTAGAGGGAGACTTCGAATCCGCAGTCAATGACGGAGTTCGAAAAGGCTATAAGGAAGGCTACCTGCGAAAAAGCGTGGTACAGGATCCGCTGCGGCGGGTCAATACGGAGGACAATACGCCCGCCGTCATTACGGTCCGCCTAGTTCCGGGGGACAGACTCCGGCTTACCGTTATGCCGAAGGGATTCGGAAGTGAGAATATGAGCGCCATTGCGATGCTCAAACCGGCACAGGGGGAACAGGGAGTAAAGGACTTCATCCTGGAAACGGTGCGGCACGCCGGACCGAATCCTTGTCCGCCCATTATTGTGGGTGTGGGGATTGGAGGAACGTTCGATCGGGCGGCGCTGCTGGCAAAGGAGGCCCTTTTGCGGCCGGTTACGCAGCGTAACGCCGACCCGTACTACAGCGCGATGGAAGAGGAACTTCTGGAGCGGATTAATGCTTTGGGAATCGGGCCGCAGGGATTCGGCGGCAGGACAACGGCGCTGGGTGTAAATATTGAAGTTATGCCTACGCATGTCGCAGGACTTCCGATCGCCGTGAACATCAGCTGTCACGTGACCCGCAGAGCTACGGCGGTTCTATAAGGAGGCGCACGATGGAATACAGAATTACAACGCCAGTTTCCCGGAAAGACCTTGCCGATCTCCGCGCCGGGGACAGCGTTTTTCTTTCCGGAATTGTTTATACGGCAAGGGATGCAGCGCATCAGAGAATGATGGAATGCCTGAAGAAGGGGGAGCCCCTTCCGTACCCGATTGACGGCAGTGCCGTCTACTATGCGGGTCCTACGCCGGCGCGCCCCGGGCAGATCATCGGCGCCATCGGTCCTACCACGGCAAGCCGTATGGATGCGAGCTCTCCTGCACTGCTGGATTTAGGGCAGAAAATTCTGATTGGAAAAGGCAGAAGAGATGAAAACGTACGCAAAGCAATCATGCGAAACGGCGCCGTGTACCTGGGTGCACTGGGCGGCGCCGGCGCTCTGGCGGCGCAGAGCATTAAAAGTGCGGAAGTCCTGTGCTGGCCGGACCTTGGGTGCGAAGCTGTACGAAAACTTTTGGTGGAAGACTGGTGTCTTACGGTCATTATTGATTCACTGGGAAATGATTTGTATGAAATCGGCCCGAAAAATTATCGGGACAGTCAGGAGAAATTGCCATGAATTATGCAGAAGAATCATTGAAGCTTCATTACCAGCTGAAGGGAAAGATTGAAATTACAGCGAGGGCGAAAGTAGACACCAAAGAAGCGCTGAGCCTTGCCTATACGCCAGGAGTCGCACAGCCATGCCTTGAAATACAGAAGGATCCGTCGAAAAGCTACGAACTGACCCGCCGCTGGAACACGGTCGCGGTCGTAACGGACGGAACGGCGGTTCTGGGTCTTGGAGATATCGGACCGGAAGCGGGAATGCCCGTCATGGAAGGAAAATGCGTTCTGTTTAAGGAATTCGGCGGTGTGGACGCCATCCCGCTTTGCATTCGGAGTAAGGAAGTAGACGAAATTGTGAAGACGGTTTCTCTTCTCGCAGGTTCTTTCGGGGGAATCAATCTTGAAGACATTTCCGCTCCGCGATGCTTTGAGATTGAGAGAAAACTAAAGGAAAAATGCGATATCCCCGTTTTTCATGATGACCAGCACGGAACGGCCGTAATTACGCTGGCCGGTCTTATAAATGCGCTGAAACTGGTTTCCAAGAACATGGAGGACCTGAAGATTGTAACTTCCGGCGCCGGAGCTGCCGCGACAGCCATTGTAAAGATTCTTCTTAGCTGCGGAGCCAGAAACGTGATTATGACCGACAGAACGGGGTCAATTTACAAAGGCAGGGAAAACCTGAATTCCTCCAAGGAGGAGATGGCCGCGATTACGAACCCCGAGGAGGAAAAAGGATGCCTGCGGGATGTTATTCGCGGAGCCGATGTCTTCATCGGAGTGTCTGCGCCTGGAACGCTGACCGGAGACATGATCCGAACGATGAACAGAGACCCGATTATATTTGCCTGCGCGAATCCCGTACCGGAAATCATGCCGGAGGAAGCCAAAGCGGCCGGCGCCGCGGTTGTTTCCACCGGACGCAGCGATTTCCCGAATCAGGTGAATAACGTCCTTGCATTTCCGGGTATATTCCGAGGCGCTTTGGATGCCCGTGCCAGCGATATCAACGATGCGATGAAGCTTGCCGCGGCTCGAGCCATTGCTTCCGTAATTCCTGAAGATCAGCTGAGCAGTGAAAATATACTTCCGGCGGCGTTCGACCCGCGTGTTCGCGAGGCGGTTGCCGCGGCGGTGAACCTTGCCGCGCATGAAAGCGGCGTAGCGCGGATCTGAGAGAAAGCCGAACGGGGATTCACAGACACAAAAACAGGAAGAGAAAAAACCCTGCAAAAGGAAGAAGTACGATGAAACAATTCGAGAAATGCAGCGAAAAGCTGCTTCGCTATGTTGCTTATCCGACAGCGTCCAAGGAAGGGGAAACGGTATCGCCCTCCACGCCGGAACAGAGAATATTCGGAGAAGCACTGGTACGCGAAATGCAGGATATAGGAATCGCGGACGCGGAAATCGACGGGAACGGTTATGTTTACGGTTCGATTCCGGCGGCTTCGGGGTTGGAGAATATCCCCGCAATTGCATTCATTTCTCATATGGATGTATCTCCGGATGCCCCCTGCAGGAACATCCAACCGCAGACAATACTCTATGAGGGCGGAGATATTCTTCTTCAGAACGGCATGGTGCTCAGCGGCGAGGCGTTCCCAGAGCTGAAACGCTTCCGGGGCAAACATCTGATTGTTACGAGTGGAGATACGCTGCTTGGCGCAGATGACAAAGCGGGAATCGCAGAAATTCTTTCCATGGCCGAGCACCTGATGACCTCTGAAAAACCGCATGGCGCAGTGAAAATCTGCTTTACGCCGGATGAGGAAATCGGCAGCGGCGCGGAACGGCTTGACCTGAAACGGCTGCAGGCGGATTTGGCGTATACCGTCGATGGGGATCGGCTGGGGAGCGTGGAATATGAAACATTCAATGCGGCGGAAGCCCATATTGATTTCCGCGGGTTCAGCGTCCACCCAGGATCGGGGAAAGACCGTCTGAAAAACGCGTCCCGTATGGCAGCCTATTTTATTCAGGGGATGCCGGAGAAAGAAACACCGGAGCATACGGAAGGACGGGAAGGCTTCTACCTGGTCCACCAGCTGGAAGGAACTGTAGAGAAGGCAAGCCTTGACTGTCTTATCCGGGATCATGACAAACTACGGTTCTTTGAGCGGAAACGCTTTTTGGAAACGCTCACGGAAGATGTAAACAAGCATTTCGGGAAGGGCTCCGCGGACATTTCCATCCGCGACAGCTACTATAATATGAAGGAAAAAATCATACCGGAACACCAGAATATGATTGACATTGCCTATAAGGCAGTGCGAATGGAAGGTGCAGAGCCGATAAGCCCGCCCGTGCGCGGGGGAACAGACGGAGCCTGCCTCTCCTTCCGCGGTCTGCCATGCTCGAATCTGGGTACGGGTGCGGGGAACTACCATAGCCGCCTAGAGTATGCCTGCGTGGAAGATATGGAATCCTGCCGCAACGTCCTTCTGAATATCTGCTTTTTATATGCCGCGGAAAATAGCAAAAAAGAACTGGAGAATACTTGAAGAATTTGTAGAATTCGAAGGTACATTTTTTAAACCGAATGTGCTAACATAAATCACACCTGACGCAGTCTGCGTTACAGGTACAGAATGAAGCAGAGGAGAATCGATCATGGCAGAAGCTTGCCGGAACGTATCAAATAATGTTATCCGCCGGCTCCCAAGGTATCTGAGAAAACTCGATGAACTGCAGGCGAGCGGCTTAAAGCGTGTTTCATCGGCGGACTTGGGTTCTATGCTTGGACTGACACCTTCTCAGATACGGCAGGATCTGAACAGCTTCGGCGGTTTTGGTCAGCAGGGATACGGCTATAATATTGCAGACCTGCGCACGGAACTTGCGGAAATCCTAGGCATGAACCACAACTACAAAGCGATCCTGGTCGGAGTCGGCAACATGGGCCTTGCGCTCGTTCATAATTTCAGCTTTAAGGATTATGGCTTCACTTTGGAATGCGGATTTGATATAAACCCGGAAATCGTGGGTAAGACGATAAACCATATTCCCATCTATGCGGATGTGGACATGGCAGAGTATCTCAGCAAGAACGATATCAATGTTGCTGTGCTTTGTGTCCCGCGACGCATTGCGGATGTCAAGGTGCAGGAGTTGCGGACCTACGGCGTGAAGGCGATCTGGAACTATACGAATGTGGACATAGACAATCGCGAAAACGATCTTATCATTGAAAATATGAATTTCCCGGACAGCCTTTTAGCGCTGGAATATTACATAACGGAACGCTACAGAAAAGGGCATGGGGAAGAGAGTTCAACTTAGGGATTTCTGAAAACTAATGTTGAGCGACACTTCAGGCAGGCCTCAAGCAGCTCGTGGATAATATCCACGGGCCATTTTTTATGGTTCAATAATAAATGTTGGGGTAGAGCTCTGGAGAAAAACTCCAGAGCTCTTGCTATAGAATAAAATATAGAGCATAAAGCACAGATCCTTTAGGGTATAGGCGAGCAGACCAATACGAAAGGAAGTGTCAATATGCTCTATAAAGATAATATAACAAAGCGGATGGGATTGGAAGAGGCCATTGCAGAACGGGAGGAAACAAGTACAGAGCATCATATCTACCTGGAAATGCTCAGGAAAGAGCACCCATGCCCGCGATGCGGGGAAAGAACAAACAAAATCCACGACTATCGTGAGCAGAAAATAAGAG
>OMTF01000023.1 GCA_900313925.1 uncultured Eubacteriales bacterium
GTATCTTCAGTCAGCGAGTCTGTGCCTGCGGAACGCGGGCATGGAAGCACGCGATGTTAATCGTGTGAGGCTTCACATACGAAAATCTGGGATAGCGGGATTCCCTTCGTGCCGGAAGACGCGGAGTGAATCCTTCCTTCATTGCTGAGGAAGAAGGAGAGAACATGGCTTATGACGTTTTGGTTGTCGGCGGCGGCATTGCCGGCCTGACAGCTGCCCTGTATACCTGCCGGGCGGGAAAGACCGTTCTGGTTCTAGAAAAGGAAAATCCGGGCGGCCAGATCAACTGGTCCCCCTGCGTGGAAAACTATCCGGGCCTTGCGCATGTCAGCGGATCGGAAATTTCCGACCGGCTGCTGGCACAGGTCCTGGATCAGGGAGGCGAAGTGGAACTGGAAGAAGTAACCGGAATCGAGGACGGCCGAGTAAAGAAGATCAGGACGGCTTCCGGCACGGTGTATGAAGGGTACAGCCTGATCGCGGCGACCGGCGCTCTGCCGCGGAAGCTGAACCTTCCGGAGGAAGAGAAATATATCGGGAACGGGGAATGCTTCTGCGCCCTGTGCGACGGGGCCTTTTATGCGCAGGCGCCGGTCGCCGTCTGCGGCGGCGGAAACGCGGCGCTGCAGGATGCTCTGTATCTCAGTGATACCTGTTCCCGCGTATATCTGATCCACCGCAGAAGCCAGTTTCGCGGGGAAGCCAAACTGGTTGAACTTCTGAAGAAAAAAACCAATGTTGAATTCGTCCTCAATTCCCGCATTGCGGGCCTTTATGGAGAGGAATCTCTCGAGGGCATTACAGTGGAGGATGCGGAAGGCGGAAAAAAAGCACTTGCCGTGGACGGCCTCTTCGTTGCCATCGGGAGAGTTCCGGACAACGGAATATTCTCGGAGATTCTTGACCTCGATGAATCCGGATACATTGTTGCGGGAGAGGACTGCAAAACCTCCGTACCGGGGATCTTTGCCGCCGGCGACGGACGGCGGAAAGCCGTACGACAGCTGGTGACGGCCGCCGGCGACGGAGCGATCGCCGCAACAGGAGCCTGCCGCTATACGGACAGTCTCCGCTGAACCTTGCTGTCAAGACGCGGAAGACCGGCGCGGGGAACGTGTCGGTCTTCTTTCCCGCCCTTCGGCGGAAAAAGAATGCCTACGGCCCAACTGCAGGCAACGGCAATCCGGAAGGGGAATTTCGCAGGGCGGATTCGTTGACACCTTGTTTTGCCGTACCTATAATAAACGAGGCGGCAGAAAGACCGCATGGAAATGGGGATTATATAATATGGAAGACGGCTGCGGAAGAGAAATAAACTATCTGCGGATATCGGTTACGGAGCGCTGCAATCAGCACTGCGTGTACTGCATGCCGGCAGTTCCGAAGGGCAGGCCCTGCGAAGGAATGCCGGCGGAAGATATTATTGAAGTGGTTCAGCAGGCGGTGCCGCTGGGCTTTACCAAGTTTCGCCTGACCGGCGGAGAGCCGCTCATGCGCCCGGATATTCTTCGGATCTGCGAAGGGATCGCGGAGACGGACGGCGTACAGGAACTGACAATGACCACAAATGCACAGAAACTTGGGGAAATGGCAGCCGATTTGAAGCACGCCGGCTTACAGCGCGTCAATATCAGTCTGGATACGCTGGATTCGAAAAAATACCGCAGAATCAGCGGCGGAAACATCCGGGAGGTCCTGCAGGGCATGGAAGCGGCATACCGCAGCGGCCTTACGCCGATCAAGATAAATGCCGTTCTTCTGGGCGGCATCAACGACGATGAAATCTATAAAATGGTGGAACTTACGCGAAGCTGCCCGCTGGAGCTTCGATTTATAGAGCTGATGCCGATCGGACCGGCGGCGCATTTCCCAAAAAGCAGGTTTTTGCCCTGCTCGGCGGTTTTGGATGCCGTCCAGGACCTCATTCCGGTTTCCGGGGGGGAGACCGAGGGGGTGGCACGGATGTATCAGCTTCCCGGAGGCAAGGGAAAAGTGGGGTTAATCAGCCCGCTGAGCTGCGAATTCTGTGACCGATGCAACCGAATCCGTCTCACAGCAGACGGATGCCTGAAGCCGTGCCTGCACTCCAATGAAGAGATCCGGCTCCGCGGTCTCCGAGGGCAGCAGCTTCAGTGGGCCCTGAAGCTCGCCATTGCCCATAAGCCGGAGCGGCACGGGGAGCTCGATGCACAGCATCCGTCTCCGGCAGCCCGCGCAATGAACCAGATCGGAGGATGACATGGCGGACTTTACACACTTCAACGCGGACGGCCGCGCCCGCATGGTTGATGTTTCCGAAAAACAGGAGACGCAGCGCACGGCGCTTGCCGCGGGCACCGTGTTTGTCAATGCGGAAACCTTTCGCCTGATTGAAACCGGCGGCATGGCGAAAGGGGATGTGCTTGCTACAGCCCAGATCGCCGGGATCATGGCAGCGAAAAAAACGGCGGAGCTTATCCCGATGTGCCATCCGATTCCGCTTGCCCATGTGGACCTGCAATTTACCATGAACGCGGAAAAGCGGACGGTGGAAATTCTCTCGGAAGCGAAGAGCGTCTGGGTTACGGGCGTGGAAATGGAAGCGCTTACGGCGGTTTCCATTGCTGCACTGACAATCTATGATATGTGCAAAGCGGTTCAGAAAGATATAGAGATCGGCAATATCCGGCTTCTGAAGAAAACCGGAGGAAAGAGCGGCACGTTTACGCGGGAGGGCGATGATGGCGGAAGTCGAAGCGATTAACATCAGTGAGGTCCGCGGAATACAGAAGCATGAGATCCCGGAAGCGTATCTGCGGGAAGACTGGGGCATCGAAGGGGACGCCCACGCCGGGCACTGGCATCGGCAGGTCAGCCTTCTGAGTACGGAAAGCGTTGATACCATGCAGAAGAAAATCGAGTTTCCATTGCAGCACGGAGCCTTTGCAGAAAATATTCTTATCCGCGGGATGAAAGTGCACGAGCTTCCGGTAGGGACCCGGCTGCAGATCGGCGAAGCGCTTACAGAAGTTACGCAGATTGGAAAAGAATGCCACCAGGACTGCGCGATCCGCAAGGCTACCGGGGATTGCGTCATGCCCCGGGAAGGCGTATTTGTTAAGGTTCTCCGTTCCGGCAAGGTAAAAAAGGGAGACCCTGTGATTCAGGTATCCGGAGAAATGAAATAAAACGAATCAAAGAGTCAAAACGCGGACAAAAAAGAGCTGTAAATTTGTTAAATGCGACAAAAAACAAAATATGTACAAACAAACAGCCAAATTTATATTGCAAAAAAGGACGGGGCGTGCTATATACATAGGTGGATGTCGTGATCCATATGTATAGGCTGCGTCCCCCCGCAGTCGAGGAACCCCGGTCAGCAGACCGGGGTTCTGATTTATCGATAGGTTCCGCGCATTCCCGGCCGTCCTCTTTCCGCGTCTCCCGGCAGAAAAGGCTTGTAATGCGGTCTCCGCAGTGCGAATATAGGAAAAGGATCGGAAAGAAAGAAGGGTTTCCCATGAAGTTCAGCATCCGCCCCTACCGGAAAGGCGAGGAACGGTACGTTGCCGAAGCGCACCGCCGCGTTTATTCGGACGAATATCGCTGGAACTCCGTCTTCACGGACTATGCGATGTCCATCCCCCTGCAGTTTGCTGAAAAAGAACCGGACTCAAGGGAGGAAATGTGGGTCGCCGAGAATGAAGACACGGCGGAACTTCTGGGGAGCGTCATGCTCTGCTCGACCGAAGATCCGCAAGTCGGACAGCTGCGGCTGTTTCTTGTGGAAAAAAGGGCGCGGGGCTGCGGGATTGGCTCTGCTCTTGCCGATACGGTATTGGAAAGAGCGGAAAAGGAAGGATATCGAAAACTCATTCTTTCTACAGCGGATGTTTTGAAAGAGGCCGTTCGGCTGTACAGACGCCTGGGCTTTGCGACGGTGCGCGAAGTCGAAAACAATACGTGGAGCCTCGATGGGGAAACCTTTCGGGAAATTACAATGGAGAAAAACCTTCTCTGAAGCAATGGGATCGATAGAGAAAAAGGTGGAAAGACCGAAGGGAAAGCCAAGAGAAATTTCCTTTTCGGCTTGTTGCCTCTGCCGGGAAACTCCTCTATAATAAACGCGAAAGAAATACGTACGAAACGGACAGAACAGGAGGAAAATATGCTGGAAACCGGAATCAAAGGGCATAAGGAAACCGTAGTAAATCATAATAATACAGCCGTATTTGCCGGCAGCGGAGAGCTGGAGGTTTTTGCGACTCCCGCCATGGTTGCACTCATGGAACAGGCCTGCCAGGAATCGGTTGCCCCGCTGCTTGAAGAGGGAAAAGGTACGGTTGGAACGCATCTGAATATCTCCCATGATGCGGCAACACCGGTCGGCATGAAAGTCTGGGTAGACACGGAGCTTGTGGAGATCGACCGCCGACACCTCGTCTTCTCCGTGAAAGCCTATGACGAAACAGGTCTTATCGGGCAGGGAACGCACGATCGCTTCATTATCGATAATGAAAAATTTATTGCAAAGGCAAATGCGAAAAAAGCCTGAAAAGCAATAATATAGAAAACTGCCCTTCGCTTTGGAATAATTCGAAGCAAAGGGCAGTTTCTTTCTTTTCCGGCTTTTCCGGCAGCGGGCGCCCAAACAGAGAACCGCTTTAGAAAAGCCACACAGGAACCTGCCGGAAACCGTCCGTACAGAGTTCTTCAGGGCATCCAGCGAATTTCCGGCGGCCTTCGCTGCGGAATGCGGCGGAAAGGGTACTCCGGATATCCCGCCATCATCACGCCAATGATCCGCTGATGCCTTGGAAGGCCGAAGGAGCGGAAAAACATCGGATCGAGGTCCGCAAGAGTCTCCAGGGTGCCGGACCAGCAGGTTCCAAGCCCCAGGGCATTTGCGGCGAGATCGAAGTAAGCAAGCGCCGTGATGCAGGCGTCGTGGGTCATTCGATTCCGTGGATCTCCATATGTAATAACCAGGGCGGGTGCATTATAGAGAATCGTATCGCGGCCTTCCTTCATCGCTTCGCTCATTTCTTTGTATTCGTTTGAAAGATCTACGCAGTAATCCGGGCAGCTATCGTACATTTTCCGCGCCTGGGCGGAAAAGATGCGGCCGCTCCGGAAAAGATGCGGATAGAGGATGTGCAGAACTTTGGCCGCTCTGCGTGCGATTTGCTGTACCGCCGTCCGATCATTAATCACCAGCCACTTAACTAAAGGCCAATTCTGCCCGGATGGAGCATAGGCGGATATCGCAATGATTTTCTGCAGAAGTTCCTTGGAGGGCGGCGTTTCCGCATAGCATCGGCAGGAACGCCGGCTTTTCATAAACTGCTCTATCTGCGGGACGCTGAGATTCCAATCAGAAGAAAGCGCAGTCTGCCTGGACGGGCCTCCCGAGGGAAGGGAAACGGCGTCGACCGGACAGAGCGCTACGCAGTGACCGCAGTCAAAACACAGCGCATCGGTTCTCACGCGGGGAACCTTTCCCTCACGAAACTGAAAGATGTGACGGGGGCAGTTTTTAACGCAGATGCCGCATTGCGTACATTTTGAAGAATCAATAACCGCCGGAGTCGGGTTTTTCGGCTGCAGCATGACACCACCTCATAATTCAAATTCCCTTACGGGCAGATTGCTTTCATGGCACGTAATGCAGTCAATACAGTCCGGCCTTTCCGCAATGGAGGCAACCCAGTGCAGGGAGTCCATCATATCCTTTTCATCGTGAACGAGAGTGGGGCGAATTCCCTTCTCCCAGCTTTCCCGCCGGAAACCGCAATCGGCGGCAAGCAGCAGGCATTTTCCATTATTTTGGATCAGCACATTCAGGAGACCTGCGGTATGCCCGGGAACATGGACCAATTCAATGGTTCCGTCTCCAAAGAGATCGTAGGACTTTTTCCGCGGCCCATACGGGGAATCCTTGAAATAAAACGGCTTTACAGGGACACCCCTCCAGCAGCGCCGATCGTAAACAAGCCAGTTCTTGGGAAGATTTGCTTCCCACCATTCGGACTGGCTGACGATTATTTTTTTCGCTTCGCGAACGGACTGCAGTCCTCCGGCGTGATCAATATGCAGATGGGTTAAAATCACATAGTCAAGATCCGAGGGGCGGATTCCGCGGGCGAGAAGCTGCTCCTCGACCGCCTGCCCTTCCGGAAGGGAAGGGGCGTCGCAGAGCCGCTGCTGCATCAGCGTAAGAACGGGATGCTTCCGAACGTTTTTGGACTAGCCGGTATCCACCAGAATCGTTCCCTTAGGATGCTGAATCAGAAAGGCGAAGACCGGAATTTCCACCCGCGTATCCGGACGGCGGTTGTTAAACAGAGCTGCGTCCCAAAGGGATCCGCCTGTATTAAAAAGCTGGTTTTTTGCAACGATAACGCTTCCGCACTGAAGGACGGATACTTTTATTTTCTCTGACATCTGGAATACCTCCGCAAATGTAAGCAGGTGCTGGAGCGAATTGCTCCAGCACCGGTTTAATTCAGATCGCACGGGCGACATCATTCGCCTGCTGCACCGCGGTCATGATGATTCCGGGAGAGTCTGCATCCCCGATTAAATGCACATGATCGCCCATGGACTCCTTGAGCGCATCAAAGAGTGCGCGATTCGGCGTGAGACCGACGGATAATACGACTGTATCGCACGGAATGAAGCGGTCGCCGACCCGCTTGGTTGTCACCTGCACACCGTCTGCAGTAAAGGAAGCTGCCTTCGAACGCAGAAGGATATGGACATTTTCGCGGAAATTCAGGACCTCTTCCATATAGGCAAGATTCATGGCAGGAGGCTGAATGTCTCCGCCGGTCATGATGCCTTTCGTCATTTCCACAATTGTGACATCGGTGCCTTTGTCCTCACTGAGCCAGAGAGCGACTTCACAGCCGACCCAGCCACCGCCGAGGACGACCACTTTCCGCCCGGCTTTTTTCCTGCCCCGGAGCAGGTCTTCCGCGAAAACAGCATTTGCGCTTTCAATCCCCGGAATCGGCAGCATCTTCGGGGAAGTTCCGGTCGCGACGATCACTTCCTCCGCGCCCAGGGATTTTATCGCTTCTGCGGACATTTCGCACTGGTATTTTATTTCTATCCCCAGATCCTTCATCTGTTTCAGATACCATTGGATCAGTCTGCGATCGCCCTGCTTGAAGTCCGGAGCGGAAGCGGCAAGGAACAGACCGCCCGCCTCGCTGCTTTTTTCATAGATCGTAACATCATGGCCACGGAGCTTCAGGACCCTTGCGGCTTCCATTCCGCCGATGCCGGCCCCGATTACAGCAACTTTCTTCGGCGCTGCGGCAGGGAGAAGCTCCTGACTGCGCTCCCGGAAGATATCCGGATTGACCGCGCACATCAGAGGCTGCGCACTCATGACACGGCCGATGCAGCCATTGTTGCAGCCGATGCAGGGGCGGATATCCTCGGCATCCCCTTTATAAGCTTTGTTCGGCCACTGCGGGTCCGCAAGCAGCGCCCGGCCCAGGGCAACCGCGTCGATTGTTCCGTTCCGAATCGCTTCATTGGCCATTTCGGGCCGGAGAATGCGGCCGGGACAGATAACGGGTACGTTCATCTGTGCGGTAAACGGCCGCACGTCGTCCAGCCATTCACCTTCCGGAAGATACATCGGGGAGTACTGCCAGAACAGAGCGTCATAGCATCCATTGCCGATAAGGAAAGCGTCGCAGCCGGCCTTTTCGAAGATTTTGCCCAGCTCGATGCTCTCCGGGACGTCCCGTCCGATCTCCCGATAGGGCTCCCCCGGGACCTGCCCGTGGTGAATGGCAGGCATATGGTGGCGCGTTGTGAAGCGGCATGTTACGGGAAAATCTCTGCCGCAGCGCTCCTTAATGCCTTCGATGGTTTCCACGGTAATGCGCGCTCGGCCGTTGATGTCGCCGCCGTATTCATCGGTACGGTGGTTAAACAGGGCAGTAGAGAACTGATCCCCCATGTATCCGCCGTAAGCGGCAACGATATTGACGCCGTCGGCACCGCACTCCTTGCAGACTTCCGCCGCGTCGATATGCGCCTTTATAATTCGACGGACTTCTTCCGTCGTCATTGCCCGGTGCTGGATTTCGGGGTCCCATAGGTTCGGGCCTTCCGACGGGGCGACATAGTTGTTCATTCCAAGAGGGAACGCGATGCGCCCGAAACCGGACCAGAGCTGGATAAACAGTTTGCAGCCGTACTTGTGGCAGGCGGCCACAAGCTTTTTCATCTGCCGCCGGCACTCTTCCGGCCGGTCAAACGGCGACTGCAGCAGCGGACTTTCCTCTACCTTATCCAGAGCGGGGCAGGCGTATGTGACAATCAGCCCGGCGCCGCCTTTCGCCCGTTCCTCGTAATAGGCAATCGTATCGTCGCCCCAGATCATATACGGCTCCTGGTGCTTTGTGTCCATCGGCGACATGACGATGCGGTTTTTCAGCTCCAAACTTCCAATTTTTAAAGGTTTAAACAGTTCCGGATATTTCAGTTCCGCCATTTCATCACCTTTTCGGCCGCTCTTATCTGCTCCTCTGCGGCCGCCTTTCCAGAAAAATCTGAGAGAATATTAAATAGAAAAACGGGAAATACGGGAAAACACGCGGCAAATTCAGTACTCCAGAGAACCGTCCATGCGTTTCAAATTCTGAATCACATTGTAGGTTCCCATCAGCTTCATGGCACGAATCAGATTTCCCTTGAATTTCATTGATCCGCCGACAAGCGCGGTCGCGTTATCCAGCTCTCCGGTCATGGATTTTACCGCCGTTTCATAGGGAGCGGTTACGACAAAGTCCGCGTCGGCGGGAATGGAATCCTCGCTGTACCCATGGCTTACCTCTTCCAGTACGCCTTCTTCCAGCTCATAGCAGTGCCAGAAGCTTTTTCCGTCCAGCTGGGGAACGTCGGAATAGCATTCCACAAGGGATACGGTAATTGAAGTCGGCGTTTTTCCTTCCGTGAAAGTATCCTTCAGGCTCTTTTCGAATGCTTCGCGCCATTCTTCCGATAAAAATTTCATGAAAATCCTCCTTGCTGTGCGACTCTGATGGTTTCAATCCTGCTTGTTAATACCTTATCAAAGAGGACCTTGAAGTAAATGGGATGGAAATGGTATAGTGTAGTAAAAATGGTACAATGTATGCTCTTTGCGTAGAATTTTTTTGGAGATGCGATGGCGAAATATATTGAAGAAATCCTTGAAGCCGAACTGCGGCGCCTGGCGGTCACGGAAGGAATGAACGCGGTTACGGTGACTGGTCTTGTCAAGAATACCGGTATCAATCGAAAGACTTTCTACAATCATTTTTCGGGAATCGGAGATATGCTTCGGCGCATGCTTCGGAGCGGCTTCCGCCAGACGGTGAGCGGAAACACCAGTCCGTACACGTGGGATATTGCGGTCCGCAGCTGCATGAATGCCATGCGGCAGAATAGGGACTTCCTGGAAGCCGTGTTTTCTTCGAAATACGGACCGGAAGCCCGGGAAACGCTGCGCCGGGAAATCGACCTTGCGACGGCCGGCTTTGTGCAGCAGGCAAAAAGAATTCTTTCGGAGAGGTCTGGACGCACCTATATTCTGTCGGCGGATCAGGAGGGCTACCTCGTCATGTTCTACTCCGCAATGCTTTCGGCTATGATGCAGCGGTGGTTTGCCGGAGGGATGAAGGAATCCATCCAGGAATTCGTAACGATGATCGGAACCTTGACGGAAGATACGATATACGCAGGAATCGCCGCATTCGACGCACAAGAGAAATGAAGAACTCTGCCCGGACTGCAATCGTCCGGGCAGAGTAAAATCAGTATTTGTGTGCAGGATTGGAAACGGGCTTTCGGTTCCGGCGACGATTCCCGCGGTTAGGGCAGACGGCTGCCCTGCGCTGCACCGGCTTCCTGCTGGTCGGCGGCTGCCCGCTCTTTTTCCTGCTGCGCCTTGGCGCGCTTGTTGGTATCAATACTTTTTCCGAACACATAGAAGCGGTCATAGAGAAATTCCAGGATAAAATTACAGATCATATTCAGAAGCGTGACCAGGATGTCCGGCCAGCCGACCGTTTCTGCCAGGTAATTTCCCAAAATCGTCGATACCGGGGTGAAAATCGCGTAAAAGAGCAGAACTTTCATCATGGCAACCGGCACGTTGCTTGCCGATTGGAAGGTATACTGCCGATTCAGCGTGAAATTCCAGACTACGGAGGCAACGAGGGCAATAAGATAGCATGGCCAGTAGGGCCAGGGCGTCCATGCGTCAAGCGCCGCGAAAAGCCCCAGCTCAATAACCCCTGCGGAAATGGAAAACAAGGTAAATTTAATTGCCCGCCAGAGTTCTTTTTTATCCTTCTTCACGGAGCGTCGCTCCCCTTTCCATCGCCGAGACGGCAGAATGAATTAATTGTTCATAATCTTGAACAGCGCGGCATTGGCCGTGTGCAGACGCTTGAAAACACTGTAATTTTTATCATAGATATTCTTATATTCAGGGTTCGGTGAGAATCGCTTTGCGGCGGGGATGAACTTTGCGGCATCCTCCAGGCTGGGAATGCGCCCCAGGCCTACGCCAATCAGGGCGGCGGCACCGACGGCCCCCGCGTTCTGCGGCGCGGCAGCGACTTCAATGGTGCGGCCGGTAATGTCCGCAAGCATCTGACTTGTTACATCCGACAGTGCGCCTCCACCGGCAAAGCGAATGGTGCGGGAGGTGGAAATTTTCCGATCTTCACATTCCAGCATCCAGCGCAGGTGATAGCAGACGCCCTCAAGGACGGCCCGAAGCAGCTCGGTTTTTCCCGTTTCCAGTTTAATATTAAAGAAAATCCCGGCGGAATCCGAATCCTCGAAGGGGCACCGGTTTCCGTGCAGCCAAGGAGTGAAGAGGACGCCTCCCGCGCCGGGGGGAATGGTATCCACCACTTCGGTAAGATAGTCATAGAGGCTGACATATGCCTTTTCCGTGCCTTCCCGTACGTCATGCTTTTCAAGATAGATGCCGATTTCATCGAGCGCCAGATGGTCCCGGCACCATTCCAGGCATTTTCCAGCCGTCTCCATTTCCGCGAAGTAATTATATTTTCCCTTCTGTGCACCGACGATCGCCGCAATCATGTTCTGCGCGTCGACGAGCTGCCGGTCCACAATGGTAGAAACCCATCCGGAGGTGCCGCTGTAGATATGCGTCTGTCCGGTCTCTACACAGCCGCTTCCGATTCCGATCAGGCTCGCGTCGCCGCCGCCTCCGAATACGGGAACGCCCTGCGGAAGGCCCAGTTCCGAAGCGGCGGACGCAGACAGCGGTCCGACACAGTCCGTGCTGCGAAGGATTTCCGGAAGAAGCTCCATGCGTACCCCGAACATGCGGCAGAGCTTCCGGCTCCATCCTTCGTGTCCCCTGCGGGTATCGTACAGAAGCGTCGCATAGGCGGAATCCTCCGTCATGATAAAGCGGCCGGTACAGCGATGGATCAGATACTCCTTCACATCCAGCCAGGCGTAGGCACGCTGGAAATTCTCCGGTTCATGCGCTTCCAGCCATTTGTATTTCCACAGCGGATCCTTTACCGAGCTGGATACGGCGCCGGTAATCTGCAGGCTGGGAAGCAGCTTCAGAATGTTGGCGCCTGCGATCTGCAGGCCGTAAGCGATTCCCTTGCGGATTTCCGCTTCCGCTCTTTGATCCATATAGCTCATGGGATGGTGAACCGGAACCCCGTCCTTATCCGTCAGAACAAGAGCCTGCATCTGGGAGCAGAAGGACATCCCCTGAATTTGCTTTGCATCCATCCCGGAAGCGGCCAGGACTTCACGGGTTGTCCTGCACATGGCCTGCCACCATTCTTCCGCATGCTGCTCGGCGCCTCCGTTTTCCAGAATGTAGAGCCGGTAGCCCTGCGAGGCGCTGGCTTCCAGCGTGATGGTGTCCTGAATCCGAAACAGGCAGGTCTTTACGCCTGTTGTTCCGACATCGTAAGCCAGGACGTAGGTTTGTTCCATGAACACTCCTTATCTGCGTGCAGAAATATTGTAGCACGCGCCGCGAAAAATTCAAATAATTGAACTAATTTCCTTCCGGCTCCTTCAGTCCCAGACCGCTTTTGGCAAAGGCGACAACTCCCTTTATGAGCTCCTCGTCGTCCGCATCGCCGCAGTAGACTTTTCGCCGGGCGTCATAATAGGGCCAGCATCCGGTCAGATGAAGCATCATCAGAAGATTGTCAAAGCAGAAAGAAAGAATTCTCGGGGATACATCGCTGCGGATTTCTCCGGCTTTCTGCGCCCGCTCCAGCAAGGCATTGTATTCATGCGCGGAAACGGCTTCAATGCGGCGGGCGAAAATGAGAGTCTCCTCCGGATCCGAGGATCCGGTGATTGCGTAGTACATCCGGATATATTCCGGATGCTCCTCCGCAAACTTCAGGCTGACGCGGGCAAGCCGCTCCATCCCGTCGGCAAGACTGGTGCTCTGCGCACTGGCGCTGAGGATGGTATCGCTGAGGAACTTCAGGGAATGATCCAGGCACGCTTCAAAAAGTGTTTTCTTATCCTGATAGTATTTATAGATGACGCCTACGCTGACCCCGGAAGCTTCGGCAATGTCCCGGATGGTGGTTCGGGCGATACCCCGGGAGCCGATGAGCTTGATAGCGTTTTCCAGGATCGACTGCCGCTGGGTATCTGTAAGTTTCCTACACAATGTTATCCCTTCCTTTCATTTTTCAGTTTTGAATATTTCTGGAGATATATGGCATGCTCAAGAATTCCTGCAGCCGGCAGGACCCGCTGCGCCGGCGCACCGGCCTGCGCCAGCAGGGCGGCCATGGCGGCCTTTTCCAGAACCATGCACAGGGCGGCGGCGTCGTCTTCGTCGCGGCCCCGGCAGACCGCGCCGAGTCCTTTCAGAAAGACCGCGCCCGGTACGCCGCCCAGGGCTTTTCCGACGGCGATCTCCGAAGCCTTGGCCGGCAGGCAGGAAACCCGTATGCCGACCATCTGCGCGAGGTCGTCAATATAGACCGGCATGGACACGCCCAGCGAGCTGTACTTGCGCACGAATGGCGTTGCCGTGTCAATGACGCACCCGACTCCCGGCTTCTCAAACGCGGCGTAATGCTCGGCATACTGTTCGCAGACCTCTGCGTGCAGCACCCGGTAATAATAGCGGTCCGGCTCCGCACGGTCCGCGCCGTCGGGAAGAAGGCTGCCCACGATCCGGCGGTACTGTTCGGCGGAAGCCTCTTCCAGCGCCTCGGCTACGGCAAAGGCGGCAGCGTCCTCCTCGGCGAAGCATACAGCGCCGTGATTCTGCATCAGGACAGCACGGCAGGCGGGTACGGCTTGTGCGGCGGCCCCGACATTTTCCGCGAGCGTTTTCGTCGAGGACAGCCCATACGCCGCCGTCGGAACGGTTTGGCCCAGGACCGGCTCCAGCGCCGGACGAACAGCGGCTATCGAAAGGTCCTGGCCCAGAATGCTCAGGGCGGAGGCGTAATTCTGATGGGTGTGCACGATAAAGTTTACGTCGGGCCTCTGCCGGTAGAGAACGGCATGCATGCCTTTTTCGCTGGAAGGTCTCCCTTCCGAAAGCGGCTTGAGCGTCTCCAGGCTCACAGGGACCAGATCCTCCGGCGTGAGAGACTCGTAGGCTCTGCCGCTGGGCGTGATGAGAAAGCTGTCCGCGTCCAGACGGGCGCTTACATTTCCCCAGGTACGCGCAATCAGACCGGAGGAGACAAGTTTTCTGCAGGCTGCCAGAACTTTTCCGGCGGCATCCTGCCTGCTATAGGCCATCCGACCGCCTCCTTTCTTTTTTTCTTATCCTTATTCCCCCAGCTTGCCGCATTTGCTCAGCACGCGGTCAAAGCGGGAGATGACGTCATCAATGGATTTCTCGTCGTACGCGGCGCTGGTATACAGACGGGAGCCGGCGAGCGTCACAATGCCCTCGGCCATGTAGGCAGCCCCCATGTGTTCCATTTCCTTCTGCCGGGCACTGGTCTGCTTCAGGATGGACGGGACCTGCCAGAGCTTGTTCCAGTCGATGTGGAAGTGCATGGTTCCGGCGTTGTCCAGATGGCAGATGGAGCCCTGGTTGAAAGCAACAAAGGGGAGGTTGTATCTGCGAATGGATTCCTGCAGTCCTTTCGTCAGGCGGTCGCCCATCCGGCCGGCCTTTTCGCAGGCGTTGGTCCGTTCAATTTCGCAGATAGTATAGTAGCCGGCACAGCAGGAAATAGGCGTTGCCGCCATGGTGCCGCCGCAGAGCGCCTTGTGGACTTTCTTTCCGGAAGAATCCAGCCCGGCGCCGAGATAGGCCATGCAGTCCCGATGGCCGCCGACGCCGCCGGCGCCGGGGTAGCCGCCCGCGATGACTTTGCCGAATATAGTAAGGTCCGGATCGACGCCGAAGAAGCCCTGGGCGCCGTGAATGCCGATGCGGAAACCGGTTACGACTTCATCAAACACAAGAAGGGCGCCGTATTTATGCGCAAGTCTCTCCGATTCCCGGATAAACTCTCTGGAAACCGGGCGGGTACCGGATTCCGGTCCGACCGGCTCGATAAAGACGGCTGCGGTGCCGCCATCCAGCTGGTGCAGTTTGAGCTTCCGCTCCAGATCCTCGATATCATTGGGGAAGAATTCATCCGTGTGCTTGAAAACAAAATTGGGAACGCCGCGGGACTGCAGCCCTCTTGTTCCGGGAATGCGGATGCCGTATGCCATCTGATCCGACCATCCATGGTAGGCTCCGCCCATTTTCAGAATGTTTTTATGACCGGTTTTCAGACGGGCAATACGGGCGGCGCACATGCACGCCTCGGAGCCGGAGCCCAGCATCCGGAACATTTCCACCGACGGCACGCAGTCGGAGATTTTCTTTGCCAGCTTATATTCGAATTCATGGAACAGACCCGTGGACGGCCCGCAGGTATTCAGCAGGTCAATCACCTGCTCCCGTACAGCAGGGGGATTGCTCGCCAGCACCGTGGGACCTCCGGCCTGCAGCAGATCATAGTACTCGTTTCCGTCAATATCTGTAAGCTTGCAACCCGAAGCTTTCGTGACAACGATGGGGAACGGATAGTTGAAGGCAAGATTATGCTGCACGCCGCCGGGAATCACGTTTTTTGCCTTCTCAATCATTTCCTTCGATTTTAGGCACTTTGCATAGAAGTAATTCTGCTCATATTCCTCCAGATCCTTTTTCCGAATCGTGTAGATGGGCTGCCGGATCAAGGCATCCAGCTTTTTTGTTATTTCATCCGCGTCCAGATAATGATCCGCATCGATCGCGTAACCGTTGTAAGCCATTTTGGTATCCTTTCCCCCCGCGCAGCGGAGATTTGCGATTCTGCCCAGCAGTGAACTGCCGTTATGAACAAACGTTCATAGCAAATCCCATTGTGTTCCGCTCTGCAGTAATTGTCAATTGATTTGTCTGCCTTTTCGAAATTACGGCAGGATGCACCACAGAGGCACCGAAAAATTGGCGACTATTTCCAGTCGAGGTGTCCGGTTTGCGCGCAGCCGAACAGCGAGGCGGCGATGCACTCATACATCAGGTGCTGCCCGATTTCCGTAGGATGAATTCCGTCGGCGCAGAGAAAAACGTCGTATACGCCGCCGCGCAGAAAGGCGTGGCGGATATCAACGCACCGGACCTTCTCCCCGGCTGCGATTTCCGCTGCCGCGAGGCTGTAGCCCCGGTGAAATTCGTGGATATGCTCGATATCCTCCTGCAGCCAGCGTACGATATTCTCTTTTTCCGATTCGCTCATCGCCGCGGAAAAATGGGCAAAGTAGCGCTGGGAGCTCATAGGGGGAAGATTGAGAACGACCGGCTCGATGCCCCGGTCACGCAGGAACCGAAGAAGCTGCACATATTCCTCCCGGTACCGATCCGATGGAGTGTTCGCCTCATGCGGACGATCCGGGTCCTTTGCAATTTCCTGCCACTGAAAATCGGAATCGTTTCCTCCGACTTCAATCAGAGCCAGGTCCGCATCCTGAATTTTTGCCGCGTGCCGCTGCACGATTTTCAGCGTTTTCGTAATTGTGGCGCCGAAAGAGGCGATGTTTGCGACGGAAACGCCTTCCAGGCGATCCAGTTTCTGCGCGAAGCTGTTTTCGCAGGGGCGGTAGGCGCCGGTTTCCCGGTCCAGAAGGATTCCGCGGGCAATAGAATCTCCGATGACTGCAATTTTCATGATTTTCCATCCTTTATGTTAAATAGCATTTCCCGACCATTATACACCGCCGTGACGGGTCACGGCAGGGAATACGAGTAGAAATTTGCATCCTTTTGCGCTATGATAGCTTTGCAAATGGGGATAATAGGCTTGCTTCGGAAGATAGGAAAGGTGTGAGTCCGCTGAGTTTCTCGGATATCGTCTCACTTTTAGGCGGCATTGCGCTGTTTCTCTTTGGGATGGCCCTCATGGGGGACAGCCTGAAGAAAGTTGCCGGGGATCGTCTGGAAGTGGTACTGTACCGGCTTACCAATACGCCGCTGAAGGGATTTCTACTGGGGGCGGGAGTAACCGCCGTGATTCAGTCGTCCTCTGCGACATCCGTCATGGTAGTTGGATTCGTAAACTCCGGTATGATGAGGGTCCGGGAATCCATAGGCATTATTCTGGGTGCAATTCTGGGCACCAGCGTGACAGGCTGGGTTCTGACCCTGAGCAGCATCGGCGGGACGTCTACCGGCTGGATGGATATTCTCTCCACCAGTACGCTGACGGGCGCCATTGCCGTTGTCGGAATTATTCTCTACTCTTTTTCCAAGAACCAGACAAAGAATAACGTGGGCGGTGTTCTTCTCGGCTTTGCCGTGCTCATGTACGGCATGTCCGCGATGTCCTCTGCAGTGGCGCCTCTGCGGGAAAGCGAGTCTTTCATTGCGTTTCTCACCAGCTTTTCCAATCCTATCCTGGGCATCCTGGTCGGTCTTCTGTTTACGGCCATTATCCAGTCGGCTTCCGCGGCGGTCGGCATTCTGCAGGCACTGTCCGTAACCGGAGCCATTACGTTTTCCGTTGCGTTTCCCATTATTATGGGCATTGCCATCGGCGCTTCCGTTCCGGTGCTTCTCAGCGCCATCGGCGCAACAACAAACGGCCGGCGCACTGCGTTTATCTATCCCATTTCGGAAATTCTGGGAGCCCTTGTTCTGGGGGCTCTGTTCTACATCGTGAACGCGTTTCTGCCGTTCGCTTTCATGGGCACGGTAATGGACACCGTTACGATTGCGCTTCTGAATACGGTCTACCGGCTGCTGGAGACTCTGATGCTGCTTCCCTTCGTGGGACAGCTGGAAAAGCTCGTTTCCGCCCTCATCCCGGATACGCCGGAAGAGAAGTCGCAGCAGGAGGCGTTCAACCTGCTGGAAGATCGCTTCCTCGAAACGCCGCCGCTTGCGATTGAGCAATGCCGCATCACCATTAATCAGATGGCGCAGCAGGCGCAGGACAATCTGCTCCGGAGCCTAAGCCTTCTGGATCATTATTCCGAGGAGGAATTTCAGGCGGTCAGCTCGTGCGAAACCGTGATTGACAACTATGAAGATAAACTCGGGACGTATCTCATCAAGATTACCGGCAAAGCGCTTTCCAAGGAGCAGGCGGAGAGCACGACCAAATACCTGCATGCCATCAGTGACTTTGAGCGCATTTCGGATCACGCTCTGAACATCGCCGAATGCGCGCAGGAAAAGTACAGCAAGGAGATCTCCTTCTCCCTGGGAGCAGTCGATGAGCTGAACGTTCTGCGCAGCGCCCTGCAGGAGGTCCTGAAAACGGCGATACAGGCCTTTATTGACAACAACATTGAACAGGCCTATCATGTGGAACCGCTGGAAGAGCTCATCGATCAGCTGTGCGATGAGATGAAGCTCCACCATGTGGAGCGGGTGCAGAAGGGCATCTGCTCTCTTTCCCAGGGATTCGTTTTCAATGATCTTCTGACGAACTTCGAGAGGGTTTCCGATCACTGCTCGAACGTGGCGGTGGCCATGATCGAACTGGAATCCGATGAATTCGAAACGCACAGCTACCTGGACGGGGTAAAAGCCATGCGAAGCCACAACTTTGACCGCTACTATGAGGAGTATAGGAAAAAATACAGCCTTCCGGACGTATATATTCAATGACCGCGATGAAAAAAACCATCGAAACGTTTAACGGATTTACTGACAGGACGCAGCAGTTTCTTGAGGAGCTGACGTACAACAACAACCGGGAATGGTTCCGGCCCCGGAAGGAAGAATGCATGAAGGAAGTCATGCGGCCTCTGGAGGCACTTGGCCGGGAAACAAAGGAACGGCTCGCGGAAGCCCATCCGGAAAGGGAAATCTTCCTGCACGTCTGCCGCATCTACCGGGACGCGCGCCGTCTCGGAGGACGGGGGCCTTATAAGACGGAAGTCTGGTTTACACTGAAGGAAACAGGCGGAAAAGTCCGCTGCCCTACTTTTTATTTTTCCCTCAAATGGACGGAATTCACCTACGGCATGGAGTGGTATGCCGCCTCCGCCAAGCAGATGGAAATATTCCGAAAAGCGATCGAAAGCGCGCCGCGTACATTTACGGCGCTGCTGGATTCCATCGGCGCCGGAACGGAGCTTGACGTGATGAACGTCCCCTACCAGCGCAGGAAAAAAGACCTTGGCGAACGGCTGAATCCCTGGTATAACTGCCGGTACCTGGATGTGGGCTATGTAGGGGACTGGGTCGAAGGCGAGCCGGTTTACGATCCCGATCTTCCGCTCCGGCTGGTGGAAGCCTATGAGAAACTGGATCCCTTGTACCGCTATATTCTGGATCACTGCCCCCTGGACACCTATCGCGACTGAGCCCTCCGCGGAAATCGGCCGCCGGTAACGATACGGTTCTTGACAGAGCCAGGAGGCTGTATTAATGTATTAAAAAATTAATACAAACTCCCTCCCGCAAAACGCGGAAAAAACAGAAAAACTTCCGCCGGCGGAAATCGGTGCTACGGCCTGGGAATGCCGCCCGGAGGACGGAGAACGAATTATGGAAAAGAAAAAACACAAGAAACTGTATATCTGGCTTGCAATTTTGGCGGTCGTTCTGCTTGGCACGGTGCTGTTCTTTCTGAAGACTTCCAGAAATGCTAATACCGAAACGCAGGTTCCGGTCCAGAGGGCGGACGTTCAGGATCTGTCCCAGTATGTAACAGGGAGCGGTACGGTTCGCAGCCAGAATGTTGTTTCCGTGACCAGCGACCTGACGGCAAAAGTTAAGCAGCTGAACGTAGCGCTGGGCGATACGGTGAAGAAGGGGCAGGTGCTCTGCGTTTTTGACTCTTCGGACATAGAAGATCAGATCCAAGTGCTGGAAAACCAGATCAGCGAGGCGCAGTCCGCCGCCGATACGCAGCGGCAGAGCGCGCAGCGCGCACTGGATCAGGCGGTAAGCGAACGGGACGCCACGCTGGAATCCGATCAGCAGGCGATCAATTCCGCGACGGAGGACCTGAATATGGCGAAGGCAGAACTGCAGGATGCACTTGCCGAGGAACCGCAGAATTCCGCAAGAATCACGGCGGCGCAGCAGTCGGTCAAGGACGCGCAGAGCGCACTGAGCGAGGCGCAGCAGACCTACAAAGCGGATGCGCAGAGCCTGAACGCCAATGTACAGAGTGCGCAGAGCACGCTGGACAGCATTGCGGCGTCCGATATTTCGCAGACTTCCGCGGAGCTTGACAAGCTCCGGCAGCAGCTCGCAAAAGTAACGGTCACGGCACCGCAGGACGGAATTGTGACAAACCTGAACATTTCCGTGGGCAGCGTGCCGGCAGGCGCCCTGATGACGATTCAGGATCCGAAGGCGCTGCAGGTCACCGTCAACGTCGGGGAAAAGGACATCCTGAAGCTTGCCTCGGGACAGAAGGCCCTAATTTCCTCGGATGCCCTTCCGGACAAGGACATTCAGGGCACGGTGGTTCGCGTGATCAATTTCGCATCTGCCGATTCGTCTTCGGGACAGGGGATGAACACCGGCGTCAGCACTTCGGCGACCTACAGCGCGGATATCCGGGTGGAGGGACAGGACAGCGGACTTCTGCTGGGAATGTCCGTCAGCGCGAAAATCTATCTTTCCGAAAGCCAGGAAAAAAAGCTGTCGGTTCCGTATGACAGCGTGGCAACCGCGGAGGACGGAACCCAGTACGTATATCGGGCGGTGCAGCAGGACGACGGATACCGGATTGAAAAAGTCACTTTGGAAACGGGAACCGCAGGAAGCTACTATGTGGCCGTTGAGAATTCCGACCTCAAGCAGGGAGACCTGGTTGTCACTGCGCCGGGGACCGTGACGGAAGGACAGATTGTCCAGATTGAAGACGTCGGGCAGGAAATTGCCGCGTCTCTGGACTCCGGGAGCACGGGGACGGAAGACGGCAGTGCGTCGGAGGGCGGATAATGTCCATGGATAAAACCGACTGGATTGTGGATATGCGCGGCATAGTCAAGCGCTACTACGTCGGCCGGCCGAATGAGCTGCAAATCCTGAACGGAATCGACTTTCAGGTTGCACGCGGAGAAATGGTTGCCATTGTCGGCGAATCCGGCTCCGGCAAAAGTACGCTGATGAATCTGATCGGGCTGCTCGATACGCCGACGGAAGGGCAGTACCTTTTCCAGCAGACGGACGTGGGGAACTGTACGGACAACAAGCGCAGCGAACTGCGAAACCGCAGGATAGGCTTCGTCTTTCAAAATTTCAATCTTCTGGCTCGCACGACGGCGCTGGAGAACGTGGAACTGCCGCTCCTTTATGCCGGCGTAGGCAGAAAGGAACGCCGGGATCGCGCCATGGCGCTTCTGCAGATGGTGGGCATGGAGGATCGCGCATCCCATAAGCCCAATGAGATGTCCGGAGGCCAGCAGCAGCGCGTCGCCGTCGCCCGGGCGATGGCAAACAATCCGGAGCTTCTCCTCGCGGATGAGCCAACCGGTGCGCTGGATACCAAGTCCGGCCACATGGTCATGGATCTTTTTCACCGGCTGCATGAGGAGCAGGGAAAAACCGTGATTCTGGTTACCCACAATACGGAACTTGCGCGGGAGACGCAGCGGGAAGTTATCTTACGGGATGGGAATCTCGTTGCGGAAGACGGAGGAGGTGCGGAGGAATGCCGCTGAAAGAATGCATCCGGCTTTCCCTGCGGAATGTTTCGGTCAACCGCCTGCGCTCCGTCCTTACAATGCTGGGAATCATTATCGGCGTCAGCGCCGTCATTACGATTACAACCATCGGTGCGTCCCTGGAACGGACACTCCTGAGCAGCATGCAGTCGATCGGGAATACAAATCTCATTTACTGCTATATTGCGGAGCAAACGGAGGAAGGCGAAGAATACGGCAGAACCGGACTGGAAACCCAGGATGGAATAAGCCTGGAAATGCTGGAAACGCTGCAGGCAACGCATGAAGATACAATCGAATCCATTGTTCTGAATACGGGAGGCACACAGGCAACCTGTCCCGGCCGGAAAAAAGAACAGCAGGTATTTGTTACCGGCGCGACGCCCGGCTATCTGGGCACGATGGGAATGGAAATAATCGCCGGCCGGGATATTTCACGGGAGGACAACCGACAGCAGAAGGCAACGGCGGTGGTTTCCGATACTTTTATCAAGGCGGTCTTCGGCACGGACACCGACCCCATGGGGAAGAAAATCGTCCTGCAGGTGACGGACAGCGGAAAAGCCGTGGAACTTTACATTGTAGGGGTCTACCATATGCGGTCCACCCTGCAGAGCGGCGGAAGCACGACATCTGTCATCATACCCTACAGTCTATACAATGCCAGCGGCTTGGACCCATACAGCGATGCGGATCACGTCTGGGCCTTTCAGGTCATAGCTCGGGAAACGGCGGATCCGGAAGCGGTTTCCGCGGAAATCAGCAGCTGGTTCAAGCAGCAGTATTACCGGGATTCTCCCGTGGAAATCCAGACGGAAAGCATGGCTTCGCAGCTGGAGGAAATCCACCGTGTTCTGCAGATCGTGACGATCGCAATCTCCGTTATTGCCGGCATTTCTCTGCTGGTCGGAGGCGTCGGCGTTATGAATATTATGCTGGTCAGCGTAGTCGAACGGACCCGGGAAATAGGGATCCGGAAAGCCGTAGGTGCAAAAAGCGGCAGCATACGGATGCAGTTTCTGATCGAATCGGTGGTTATCTGCCTGATTGGAGGCCTTATCGGAATCCTTTTCGGCGTTCTCAACGGGTATCTCTTTTCCGGCATCGGCGCAACCCTTTTGTCTTCTTCCGCACCGGAGCTTGCGAATCTTCTGGAAATTACCGTAACGCCGTCCGTGTCGGCGATGCTGATTTCCTTTGGTTTCTGTGCGCTGATCGGTATCCTCTTCGGCCTGTATCCGGCAAACCGGGCGGCAAAGATGTCCCCGATCGACGCACTTCGCTACGAGTGAAAGCGTCCGCGAATGAAAAGAGGTTCTTTGTCAAATGTTGGGGTAAATCCCAAAAGAAAAGAATATAGGTGTTAAATTAATGGATCACGAGCTGGGTGTATACCTGGCTCGTGTATTTTAGTCGCAGTTACCCCGTAGTTATATTTAGTAGATTCGTATCAGGCGGCCATAAAAAGGATCCGGCTACGAAAGCGTTTGAAATTTCTTACCCCATAGCAGATACGTTTCAGCACCTTGGTTCTATTATTGCAGCCCT